>JAUYIZ010000242.1 GCA_030688615.1 Desulfobacterales bacterium
TGGTTTCTTTTGATCCGGCTCCAGGCAAAAGCACTGATCAACGCCAGCGTGGTTGTTTTAACACCTCCGCCGCAGGAACCTGGTGAAGCGCCAAAGAACATCAGAAACATCATCACAGTAAGCGTACAGGTGCTCAATGCACTGATATCGACGGTGTTAAATCCTGCCGTTCGAGAAGTAATTGACTGAAAAAGTGATATGAGCAGACCATCAATGAATGAAGCTTCCTGTAAAATTGATTTACGCTCCAAAATTCCGAAGACCAGTCCCCCTGCTGTTATTAAAACAACCGTGGTGATGAGGACGGTTTTTGTATGTACCGATAATCTGAAGCGTTTTGTTCGATGATTCATTACCGAATGAAAAAGTTCATGTAACACCGGAAAACCGATACCCCCCAGAACAATTAGCGAACTCATGGTTACGTTCAGCAACCGATCTCCCCGATAGTTCATCATGCTGTTTGAGAAAGTTGAAAAACCCGCATTACTGAATGCCGAAACGGAATGAAACAGTGCGATGTATAGCGCCTTGCCTGTCGGATATTCCTTTATCCAGTGTATAAAAAGCAGGCTGGCTCCCAGCGATTCAATCGTGGCGGTATACACAACGATAGACCTCACCAGATGTACGATGTTTTCCTGGGGGGTGTGTGTAAATATGTCCTGCATAATCAGGCGCTGGCGAAACGATATGTTTTTACCAAGCAGCCGGAAAATCGAAACGGAGATGGTCATGACACCCAGTCCGCCGATTTGAATCAGAGCCAGTATCACGACCTGTCCGAAGACCGTGTAGTAACTGCCGGTATTCACAACGATCAAGCCGGTCACACATACGGCCGATGTTGCCGTAAAGAGCGCGTCGATAAGAGAGATATTTCCAGTAAACGTTGCTACTGGCAGCATCAGTAGAGCGGTACCCACAGCAATCGCCAGGACAAAACTTAAAGCCAAAACGGTTGCCGGATGCAAACGGCGGATTTTCTGGATGATCCATTCAATTTTCAACGTCATATTTCAATATTCCAACCATATAAGTTTTTTTTTCATGTGATTTTATCCTTGCTGATGGGGCCTATTGAGGCAGTCTCGGACTTTGATAATATGGACAGTTCGGGTGACGAGGTGTTTCGCAAAGTTCTCTTAAGCGGGGGGGACCCAGAACCAGCCAGTTTGAGTAAGCCCGGCAAGTTATCAACTCTTTGTTGTCATTAATCGGGGCATAATGAATGTAAGGACAGAGACGCTTAAGGACCCGGGCGGGGCGATTTTCTTCTTTCATATATTCTAAGATAAGAATGGCATTATATGAGCTTTCCGTTGCCGTGCTCAGGCACATGATGGGCGTTGAAGCCCATGTCAGAACGTCTTTCGCAGACCAGGCGGAGTCCTCATTTGCACAAAGCAGGACGGATGGGTTGTTAACCTCTACAGGCACGAACGAAGTATTTCCCATTATTTAACCTTTTCAATTTGGATAGGTATTTTCGTCTTTCTGGCCAGTTATAAAAGCAAGTTAGATGCCAAATTGATAAATATCATTAAAACAGGATGTTATGGATTTTGCGGGAAAAAGGGAGGCAGTGAAAAATGCAATTTGCAGGGATTTTGCATTGAAAAATGCAAGATGACTATTCTAAATTATATTTTTTCCGCTTGCGCCAAAGAGTTGCCGGGTCGATTCCCAATATCCTGGCAGCCTCTTCCATTGAAAATACCCGTGTCAGCACTTTCTGAATGTGAGATTTTTCCATTTCGGCGATGGGTTTCAGCTCCTCATCGGTTTTTATGTCGGTCTTGCAATTTGCAATATGAGGGGGTAGGCCTGAAGGTATCAGCTGGTTAGTTCCGCAAAGAATAACGCTTCTTTCAATCACGTTGATCAGCTCGCGGATATTGCCGGGCCAGCGATAGGTCTGTAATAATTCTATTACATCCGGATGAATTCCAGTAAACTTTTTGCGGTTTATTTGTGCAAACCTTTTCAGGTAGTGTTTTGAAAGTATTTCAATATCCTGCGGACGCTCTCGCAGTGGCGGCAGAAACAATTCAACCACGTTCAAGCGGTAATACAAATCCTCGCGGAATAGATTTTCCCGGATCAAATCTTCAAGGTCTCTGTTGGTGGCTGCGATGACCCTGACATCAACCTGGATGGTATTTGGATTACCCAATCGCTCAAATTCATGGTGTTGAATGAAATGCAAAAATTTGGCCTGAACAGAGGGGGTCATTTCTGAAATTTCATCCAGAAAAACAGTTCCCTTATGGGCCACTTCAAGCTTTCCTTTCTTGTCCCGAAGCGCGCCCGTAAAAGCGCCTTTCACATGGCCAAAGAGATCGCTTTCTAAAAGGTTTTCCTGTAAAACAGCGCAATTGACCGTTACAAAAGGCCCTTCAGACCTGGCACTCCAGTCATGCACCAGACGGGCAAGAAGACCCTTCCCGGTGCCGCTCTCACCCAGGATTAAAACGCTGGCGTTTGATTCCGCCACTTGCCGTGCGGTTTCCAATACTTTTCGGACCTTTCGATTCTGAGTGATAAAATCGCCTTCCTGGACAAGTCCTTTCAGTGCATCAATTTCAGATTCAAGAGAATCCACCTTGGTAATCATATCTAAAGTATGGGTTATCTGGGCAGGCGAAAACGGCTTGGGTAAATAATCGAAAGCGCCGATCTTGATTGCTTTTACGGCAGTGTCAATGGTTGCATAGGCAGTAAATATAACCACATAGGTTTTAATGCCGGTTTTAACAATGTCGTCTAAAATAGAGAGCCCATCCCTGTCGGGCAATTTAAGGTCAAGGAAAACAATTTCAGGTTTTGCCGAATTGAATAACCGCAACCCTTCTTCGCCATTAGCCGCCGTGAAAGCCTGCATGCCGCTGTTTTCGATGTGAATCTGAAGGGTTGTCAGGATATTTTTGTCATCATCGATAATCAGCACCTTTTTCATATTCATTCCCTCAATTGGCTGGAATCCAGAAAGTAAAAGTTGTTCCATGTCCGATTTTACTATCCACCCGGATACTTCCGCCATGTTGTTCAACGACCTCTTTTACGATGGCAAGACCCAGCCCGATGGTGCCGCTTTTTTCTCTCTCAGAAAATTGTGTAAATCGCTCAAATATTTTTGGCAGATATTTTTCTTCGATGCCGGCACCGGTATCGCTGCAGATAAAATAATACCGGTCTTCCTGCTTTCTTACCTGAAAGGTTATCTGACCGGAGTGATCGGTGTATCGAATGGCATTGCCCAGCAGATTCATAATCACCCATGGAAATCTGAGAGAATCAATCGCAATCGCCGGAAGTCCGGGCGCTACATCTATGTTTAAATGAATCTTTTTCTCTTCTGCCTGGCTGAGCAAGGGGCTAAGGCATTCATGGAGGATATTTTCGATATTTAAAAGTTCCCTTGTTCCCGGCTTTTTCATTCCATCAAGTCTGGTGATATCTACCAGTTCGTTGATCAGGACTGCAAGCCTTGCGCTGTCTTCTTTGGTGGTTTCCAGCAATTTCTTCACGGTATCGGGCGGCATCTGATCCATTTTTTCTGTAAGCATTCCAACGCTCATTGAAAGTGAGGTCATTGGTGTTTTAAGTTGGTGGGAAAGATCGGCAATAAATCTGGCTTTAGCTTCTTCGGCTTGACGGACCTTCAGCTTTTCTGCCGTCAGCTTATCCTGGCTGAGTTGGTCATATACTTTTAATCGGTCGAATAATCGATTGAATTCAGAAGTTAAAAAGCCGATCTCATCATTCGTCGTTACTGGTATTTGTGGATACTGTCCGCTGCCTTCCTTTACCCCAGAAAGAATTCGAGCCAGGCGGGTCAGCGGTCGAGAGAGTCTATCCGAAAGCATGTGGCTGAAAAACGCAATAAAAATGATGGTAATGATAAGAAGGCCGATTGAATACATCAATGCCTTTGATGCTATCCGCTTTGTATCCTGTTCAGCTTCTTCCATGGCCTTTTCATTAATCAGTACCAACTCGTTGATATCGGATATAAATGAAGAAGTCAGTGAGATAAAATTATAATATCGTTGGGACGATCCCGGCAGATCATTCTGATTTTCAATGTTTTCTGATAGCGTTGACAATAGCGCTTGGTATTCAGAATATTTTTTAAATAATTTATCTATGATGTGTTTTTCACCAATTTCGGTAATGTTGTCTTTACAGACATTAAGAAACTTTAAAATATCGCCGCCAAGCTGTAACTTCTTTGGGAAAACCTTTCGGCCGAGAAAAACGTCCAGTATAACAGTATTTCTGTTCTCTTCGATTAATTGCCGGATTTGCTGGGCGGCTCGGATACTTTTGTAGTTTTTAGAAAGAATCAGCTCCGCACTCCTACCGAGTGCATTAAGATTGCGGTAGTCAAGATAGATAACCAAAAGCAGTAGTAGAGATGGGGCAAGGATTACCAGGAATATTTTTGTTTTTATAGAAAATTGAGTTTTCATTATCAGCAAACCCACCAATTTGTTTTATATTTTAATTTTATACACCATGCTCTATGAAAAGGAAATGAAATGAAATTCTAGGGGGAGAGATTGAAATTCGGCGGAGTCAAAATATTCAAACCTGATATCTTCAGTAAATAGGCGCTGGAGATTATCAAGCTTATTACCTATAAGCTCAACCCAACCAAGATAAAACCGGTAGTCGGCGGTACTGTTGCGTACCCCTGCTTGATATACCCTTTGTCGGGGTTGGCATTGTTGTTGTGATCAGCCGACCCGAGGCCATGAAGGGTTGACAATCGGATGGCCAAAGGTAATGCCTGTGATCGGCAGCTCTATTTTTAAACGGGCCATGGTTTATCTCACCGGACTTTAAGATCGTTTCTTATCGGTTTGCTCGATCTTTTCACTATTTTACATCCCACTGAAAAATCCTTTCAGGAACCTCGGAAACGTTTCTGATGACCAGCGTAACCTTTTTAGGACTGCCCTCCAGCTTTGGAAATTCGAGAGTCCCGCTGCGGTGGTGGCCGCCCGGAGGAGAGCCATTCCAATTTACAGGCTGATAGGTTTTGCCCGTATCGTCCTTGAGTTCAGAAACGGCGAGCATATCCTCGGCCAAGTCGACCGAATGGCTGCTCATCTTAACCATGAACTTGACAGGCTGACCATTGGCGAGCTGTTCCGGCTGCACATCCAACGTTACGGCGTTCTCCCGGTTTGTGATGGATTTGTAGGCATACGCGCTGGAAAGAAAAACCAATGCCAATGCCAGGGACATCACTATCCATACCGGCTTTAAATTCCATTTATTTTTTGTTTCCATGATTAAAAACCTCCTTTAGTATTCACCTTTTTAAAATATAGCGGTGAGGGAATCATTGAAAATCTCCACGGATTCATACCGCTTTGATGCATCATCCGGAGCATCATTACGACTCCAAACAGGTTTGAGATGACACCTGCCATAAAAAAGTAAAGCTGATAATTTGCAAGGCTGGCAGCGGCGGCTGAAAGAAAAGGCAGCCCGACCACCGGCAGAAGAACCGCCAGATAGTGGGCACAGCAGGCTGCCATGGCCGTTGTCGACATGCCTCCAGAGGCGACAAGGCTTAACTTGGCCGCCTTGGCGGACTTCCCTTTGTGCCATGCCCGGTAAAGGGAGAATAGCGTGACCTGCACACCCAACCCGATGGCGAGGGCGATGATCCATAAGCTATATTCTTTAAATTCGAGCCTTGCGTTATTCCAGTCCGATGTCAGGGTAAGGAGACCCAGGTAAAAAGCCACGACTGCCAGGGATGCCGCCATCCCGAGCAGGTAGGCTTTCAGAGTCATGGACGGAGAATCACCAATCAGCGTCTCGGCATCTTTCGTTTTCATTGCTTACCTCCTGAACCGGTTTGTCTTCTTTCGAATGCAAGGGGCATACCACAAAGCGATGAATACCCACGATCAACTGCCAAATTTTCTGTCAATCTCAGCCTGAATCTCTGTTACGTTTGCTCCCTGAGCATACATTTTTGACGCCAACTGCGCCTCATCCGTACAGATACTTCATGTTGAGGCGTGTGTGTCGACGTAACAGCTTAACAGATTTAAGTGACCGTGCCCCTCCCGGCAGCGGCAATAACAATAGAGCCGGTCGAGCACCTCCGGTATGGCGCGAGCGACCTCATAGGCTGCCCTGACATTTCCATAAAACATTTTCGGAGATAGGGTGGGGTTAGTCTCCCGAAGTCTGACCTTTTCTTTTTTCAATGTTGCAGGTTCAGAGAAAGCTTTAGGAGGTTTTCCCCTCTGAAGTAAAAAATAGCTCCCTGAGGCCAGCAATGCTGCCCCGGCAGCCAGGGCTATCAAAGGATACCTGGACTTCCTTTTGGATGGCAGCTTTTGAGGCTTTGTTTTTCCCTGTGCGTTTCGTGATATTGCTGTTTTCGTTTGCCGCTTTTTTCCCTTTCCCATAATGATTCCCCTTTTTCTGATTAAAATTTTCCGCTCTTACCCGATCTGCAAGTAAAGCTGTAGAAATGTCCGAACACAATAAAAGAAAATAGTTGGACGAAGCCGCTACGCGGAAACAAAAATAACGTTTGACACTTTGCGTCACCAGAGGTAGCATTTAAAGATCGTAAGTCGATGAAAAACATTCACAAATTCAGAAAAAAATATTTGCTGAAAAATGGAAAATACTATC
>JAUYIZ010000246.1 GCA_030688615.1 Desulfobacterales bacterium
TTCAGGCTTCCGGAAAAAATAAAGAAAGGCATATATAGGAGATTCAAGTCAATTGTAAAACAAGTTACTGGAAGAACACCGGCTGCAGAAAGAAATCCCCATCTGGTCGCTATCGCAAGAAAATCCCGCATAAAGCAATGATTAATATTTTGAGAATAAAAAAAACGGAATAAATATATGTGCGGTATCGTAGGCATTATCCATACAGATCGTGAGCCGATAGCAAATGATTTGTTAGAGAGAATGACATCAGCTTTATCCCATCGCGGACCGGATGGTCAAGGAACCTATATTAAAGGGGAGGTGGGGTTCGGGCACACCCGTCTGTCAATCATCGATCTGGAGCATGGGCAACAGCCTCTTTCAAATGAAGATGGGCAGGTGTGGGTAACCTTCAACGGGGAAATTTACAATTATGTGCAACTTCGGCAGGAACTCATTTCTTCCGGGCATCATTTTCGTACTCGTTCCGATACGGAAACGATTGTTCATGCCTATGAGGAATGGGGGGACCAGTGTGTAGAGCATTTTAGAGGCATGTTCGCCTTTGCTATTGCTGATTGGCGTGAAAAACGGGTATTTCTTGCGCTGGATCACCTGGGGATTAAGCCTCTTTATTATCTTCATCTTCCAAACGGGTTTTTTTTCTCCTCCGAATTGCAGGCGTTAAAGGTTATTCCTGACATTCAGCTGGATTTTGATCTGCAAGCCATTGATCAATATTTGTGGCTGCAATACATCCCGGCGCCCAAAACAGCATTCAAACAAATCTGCAAACTTTCCCCTGCCCATCGTATGAGTATTTCTTTTGATGGAAAAATCAATGGTCCGGAAGAATACTGGAAACTGGAATTTTGTCCAAATTACTCCCGTAGAGAAAAGGAATGGATCGAAGCTCTCGATGAAGTATTGAAAGAGTCCGTCCAAGCTCATCTGGTCTCTGATGTTCCTTTTGGTGCATTTCTCTCAGGCGGTGTAGATTCCTGTGCCGTCGTGGCATACATGTCGCAAATCCTGGACAGGCCGGTACACACCTTTAGTATCGGTTTTGAGGAAAAAGATTATAACGAATTAGACTTCGCCAGCCATGCCGCTAAAATATGCGGCACGGAACATCATTTTGAAATTGTAAGGCCGGATGCTTTTGAGATCTTGCCCAGATTGGTGAAACACTATGGGGAGCCATTTGGAGACAGTTCCGCATTGCCCACATTTTATGTCAGTCAAATGGCAAGAAAGTATGTTCCCATGGTGTTGTCCGGGGATGGGGGCGATGAATCATTTGGAGGATACAACTCTTATCTTTCCTGGATGCGGTGGCTTGAATTTGAGGGGATTCCTTCCTGGAAAAGACGTTTATACCCATTGGCACAAATGCTCATGCCTTGGCGTCGTTATCTGCGACCGCCCAATTTGATCAATTGGTTATATTTTATCAACTATTTGCCCAGGGAAGAACGAATAAAGCTATGGCGTGAAGAGTATAAAGCTCTCAGTGATTTCCCCCTGAATACCTTTGAGAAGACCTTTGCCAATGCCAGAAAGTATTCTCCCTTAAGCAAAGTCCAGTATATGGATCTTAAGACATATCTGCCATATGACATTCTGACGAAGGTCGATCGAGCAAGCATGATGCATGGACTTGAAGTGCGCATCCCTTTTGTTGATGTGAAAGTAATTGAATTTGCAGCCACTATCCCTGAATATTTTCACATGGGCAAGAATCCTCAAGGACAGCTGGAAGGAAAATTGCTCGTTAAAAAAACCATGTCAAAATACTATTCCCCGGAGTTTCTGCACCGGCCTAAAATGGGGTTTGCCGTCCCGTTGGCCAAGTGGTTTGGCCTGGGCGGATCCTTGAGGGACGAACTTCAAAGACGACTGCTTGGAGCAGGGGCCAACGTTTTAGAAATTTTTGAACCTGCCGCGATTAGCAGCCTGATAGAGAAGAATAGCGCAGGAGCTATTTGGCTTCTGTTGTTCCTGGAAGAATGGTTAGAGCAGAATAAATAAGCACTATGCGTATTGCTTTTATAACACCGGAATATGTTACTGAATCCAATTTCGATGGCGGGCTGGCAAATTATTTGCGGCGCGTGTGCGTGTCCTTAAAAGAATTGGGCCATCAGCCGATGGTCATCGTAGGCTCGGATAGGGAGGAAACAAAGGAACAGGAGGGCGTCCAGATATTCTGTGTCGATGTGCGCAGCCGGTTGCTTGGCTGGTTTGACCTTTTGAGTCGAGGATGTTTGGCGCAACCAGCACACTGGATCTATCAAAGCTGGAAGATGAATCAGAAGTTGAGACAAATCCATAATCGACAGAAAATCGATATCGCACAATTTGCCAGTTATAAAGCGACCGCTTTGTTCCGATCCAAATCCATCCCGGCCATAATTCGGATTTCAAGCCTGCAGTTTCTGTCCGACCATGCATATGGGATCCGAAAAAATTTGAAACGAGCCATGCTTCACTGGCTCGAACTTAAATCATTGCGGACGGTAGATAGGTTAATCGGGCCGGGCCGTAATATCGCTCTTGCGGTTGAGCAGGCAGTCGGCAAACACGTAACGATTATTGAGAGCCCTTATGTCCCTAACCCTGAAATTCCTGACAGCCAACCCTATAAAGACCAGCTTGAAGGGAAACGATATCTGCTCTTTTTTGGCGCTATCGGCCTTTTAAAAGGCGTGAAGACGATTGCGGCTATCATCGGTACTTTGCTCGCTAGGAATAGAGATCTGTTTTTTGTCTTTGTGGGAAAAGATTTCGGTTACATGGGCAAACCCATGATGGATTATGTCTGGCGGCTGGCTGGCCCAAATCGTGATAGAGTTCTTTACCTCAGCCCCATGAGGCAACAGCAGCTTGAGCCGATTATCAAACAGGCAGAAGCGGTTGTGTTACCTTCGAGGATTGATAATTTCCCCAATACATGTATTGAAGCCATGGCATACGGGAAGATTGTAATCGGCACAAAAAACACAAGTTTCGAACAGTTGATCGAGGATGGCAGGAGTGGCTTTCTATTTGAGATTGATAATGAAAAAGCATTATTGGCCATGATAGAAAAAACACTGAATCTAACCGATGATGAGAAGAAAAGAATAGGCACACGGGCCAAGGAAAGAATTGATTTGCTGAAACCGGAAATTGTGGTCCGGCAGTTGTTGAAGGTTTATCAGGAAGTAATACGTGGACCTATCAATAATCATATGTACATGGAATAACAGCCAAAGGCTGGGTCTTACTTTACAATCGATTGCAGAATGCCGGATACCTGCCGGCCTCAAGTGGGAGATCGTGCTGGTGAATAATAACTGCACAGATGATACGGACACGGTTGTGCAGAAATTTGAGGACACGATTCCAATTCATTATGTTAAAGAACCCGTACAAGGCCTCAGCCGTGCCAAAAATACCGGTCTTACGGCAGCGAAGGGAGAGCTGGTGCTGTTTACGGATGACGATGTCAAGCCGAGTGTGGATTGGATTGCAACTTATTGGAAAGTCTACAATAATAAGCCTGAAAATTATTTTTTCGGCGGCCCGGTCGAAAGTGAATTCGAAATAAAAAAAATAGATGAAGATCTGCTAAACTTAGCCCCGCCTTCCGTAAAGGGGCTTGACCTGGGTGTGCAGGATAAAATACTGGGACAAAATGAAAGTTTCATTTCAGGCAATTGGGCGTGTCCTTTAAAACCAATTGCCGAAGCGGGCGGATTCGACCATGATTTGGGACTGAATCCTTCATCGGGAAGCGTGCTCACGGGGGAAGAATATGATTTGATGGAACGGTTGAAGTCAAAAGGGTTCATACCGTTTTATATTCATGATGCAAAAGTTACACATTTTGTGCCAAAAGATAAGGCTACCTTGTCCCATATTGCATCGAGGTCCAAAGGGTGGGGGTATTATGTCGGGGTTATGTCCGCAAAAACAACGGATCAATTATTTACGATATCCGGTATCCCATCTTACGCTTATCGGGAATTTATTCATCGTTCCCTGAAATGGCTGGGGGCTAAAATCAGAAGACAGAAAGGATATCGGGAATATTTGGCTTGGTGCGAAACTATCGGAAAAATAAAAGGATATCATAACAGGTCCAAAAGATAGTAATTATGGAAGAAAAAATCACCTTTTCCTTCGGAGAAAATTGGAGAGCATATCTTGAAACCATTTCCGAGGAATCAATCCGTTCGGTCCGGGAAGACATAGAGAACTGGCTTGGCGCAGAGGCCGGCCGAGGTAAAAAGATACTTGATATCGGATGCGGATCGGGCATTCATTCGCTCATTTTTCATCAGCTGGGCGCAAAAGAACTCGTTTCATTTGATGCCGATCCGATAAGCGTCGAATCAACGACCATCCTGCGTGAAAAAGCAGGAAGCCCTTCTTCCTGGAAAGTGATGAAGGGATCCGTTCTTGACAAAAGTTTTATTGCCAATAACATCGGCGGGGCGATTTTCGATATCGTCTATTCATGGGGAGTTCTGCATCATACAGGCTCAATGTGGCGGGCCATTGAGAATTCAAGCTCCCTAGTAAAAAAGGGTGGTTTATACTGGATCGCCCTTTACAGGAAAGGCCCCCGATATGAGA
>JAUYIZ010000247.1 GCA_030688615.1 Desulfobacterales bacterium
TTATTCTCTTGTTTTTGTATTTTCTTCCCTTCCTGTTTATTAACATTAAAATTATGAATTTAATCTCAGGCATAACGCTCCGGTTCACCTGGAGCAGGGGATTCCAGAAATTTCTAAATATCGAAACATTTCGCATACCCAAAACTTTCTAAGCGGCACGGCCCCTGCGATCAGGTGCAACCGGAGCGTTAGGCGAAATGAATTTTATATCAAGATAGTTATGAATAATATGCTTCAAGAAAATCATCTCTTGAAATTTTTGATTGGGTCAAGATAGTTCGCAAGGTGGATTTTTTAATTATTGAATGATTGGGCATTGTAAGGGGAGTTCGAGTTCCGTCAGGGTTTTCTTTTATCATGGCAATATGATTCCCCTCACGAACGAGAGTGAATCCTAAACGCTCCAAGGCTTTCATCACTTTTCTAATCGGAGCGTCTGCTGGAAATTGCGATATCAAACGGCTATCCCCGTTTCTGCAATAAAAGCTTCTAAAACCGGGGGATCAATTTCGATTTGGTCAGGGCCAAAAGTATCGATATGAAATTTAATGGCTGATTTGACATCAGCTAATGCAGCCTCATATGTTTCACCTTGACCAACTACAACCCCTTTAAGGCCGAGCGGATAAGCAACGTATATGTCAGGATGCTTTTCGACAACTATTTTAAATTGTTTCATTTTTATCTCCATGCGTTCAGATATCTTCATAAATGATTGCATTGTAGCATAATTTCGCGTTTAGGTCTGTAAAAATCATTTTCATTATATTTTCTGTTGAATCGCCGCTCTTCAGCGGGCGCGGCTTTTTGCGATCCGCTGCAAGAGCATGGTTTGACGGCATTTCCTACAAATTGAGCACGAGACGGAGACCGTCGTCCACGTCAGCCATTTTGTCCGCAGAAATCGTGCTGATTCGCTCCGTCAGGAATGACTTGTCCAAGGTGACAACCTGGGAAACGTTGACCACCGAATCCTTGGCAAGCCCAGTGCTCAGCTTCGTCAGGAACACGTTACCGGGGGCAGTCTGGAGGCGCAGATTGGAGGTCAGGATGGCAACAACGACCGTATTGATCCGGCTCTTGTTAAAATCGTTGCTCTGAACCATGAGCACGGGGCGGCGATAGCCTGTCTCAGAACCTGTCGGCGGGTGAAGTGAGGCCCACCAGATATCCCCTCGTTGCATCACCATTTCTCCCTGGGAATGGATGCGGCTTGTGCATTCATCACCGCCGGATCAACGGATTCGGCTTCAAACCCATACACTTCGTCTAATTTTTCTTTCACGCCGGTATGACGGCATTCCACTATATACCGTTTCACAGCACGGGCATAGAGTTCGCTGCGAGACATTTGAAGCTGTTTCGCCAAGCGGTCTGCGGATGAAAATATGTCGTCAGGAATGGATATGGCTGTTTTCATGAAAGCATGGTATAACTTTAGTTATACCGTGTCAAGCATTTCTTACCATGAAAATACATTTTTTATCTCCGGCGGTGAGAAAACCCCACGTCATGTGGTTTTATGCCATCGAACGCTCCGGTTCACCTGGCGCAGGGGATGCCACAAAATTGAATAAATACCAAAGACTTACTTAAACCACCAACTTTTTAATCGGCACGGCCCCTGCGATCAGGTTCGATGTGTAAGGATTAAATTGCATTAAATATCCATAATTGACACAGGTATTCATATCGATCCGCGAAGATCCTGATGTCCGTCAATTGAAATTTAAGGGACGGTTTAACCATTAAGCAGCCTCCTCTAATTTTTCCCAAAAAACGACACAAACTTTTTGTTTAAGTTGTTCCCCCACATTCTTTTCAATATTTACAATAGATTCCTGGCACATAACCCAGGTTGAAGCAATGCTTCGCCCATCAGCATCGGAGCAAGCTGTTCGACAATCGTCTGGCCGGTGATACGCTTTTCGATGCGATCACGCGTATACGCCGTCAGCGGATGGGGCAAAAGGGCGGAAATCGCAATGAACCAGGATCTGAACTGGTCCGAGGCCACCACCTCTTCAGCCTGAATCGGCAGGTAAGCCAGATCCCAGGCATCTCGAAGGCACTGCGGTCCAAAAAGGCCAGCAACTTTCCTGCTATAATCTCCTGAAGGCTAACGACACGGACCGTTGGACGATCCAGTTCACCGACCTGCTCGCGGATAATCTTGTGCCAGGGGTGGTCAGTCAGGCGCAGAACAGCGGCCAGCAGGTGTTCAAGTACGGCAGTGAAGTCAATTTCGCCAAGGATTCCCTTGGCTGCGTCAATGCCTTCGGAGCGGCTCTCTTTGGGCGCGCTCTTTAGCGCGCTAACGATGATCTGAAACGTATCCGCAGGTTCAAGGGCAAAGTTCCGGCCGCAAATGATCACCCGGGCTACCTGAAGCCGGTCTTGCCACAGCTCAGGAGATAAAAATCCAAGGGCAGTTGAAAATACTTGAATCATGCTTTGCTTTTCGGACAGGTCGCAGGCTAATTTCAAGGCTTTGCGCCACTCGCCGGGCGCTGTGTCCCGCAGGACCTCACTGAGCAGGCAGGCATGGTATAAAAAATCGATATGGGTTTGACTTCATTTTATAGAACTAAAAAATTTAAGAGCCTCATCACCTGCACCCCTGACCTCTTAAAAATAATTCTGAGACCAAAATCTGCTATTTTGGTTCTACAGCTGGGTAAAGCTCTTGCACCGTTTCAGCGATTAGATCGGCAATTAGATTGTCATCGTGCCCGAATCCATAAATGCCGCTATGGGAGGGATCATTTTCTTCCGGCTCATGCAAAACCCTGAGTTTTCGAGCATCCGGACTCTGTGTACGAACAAAATTGACCATTTCTTCTACATTTAAAACAGCTAATTTTGCGCTAGCGCCGGGCTTTAATCTTATAGCTTTACGGACCTCTTTTATTTGTCCTTGTCTATCAGCAAGCTGAAAAAATTCCAACCAGTTAACCGACAAATATTTATCGGGCGAACGAAGTTGGAAAGCAGCACCGGTTATTGAACCGTTTTCGGTAATTTTGGTTACAGAACAATAACGACAGATATGGTCTTGATCTGGTAGGGGATCACCTATCACTATGAACACCAAGAAAGCACGCCAAGAGGCTGAGCGGTTGGCATTAAAGAATCAACTGACAAAATTCCTGACATCCTATTGGTTTTATCAGGGTGCTTCAGATTTGGTGTGAAAATAACAAAGTGAGCATCGCCGGTTGGTAGAAACTCCACGGCAAAATGCCTATTGGGTGCGGACCTCCATTGTGCGCGAATGTTTTTTGAGGGAGATAAAACAACATCAGGATATTTTAAATTTGTTTCGGCTTGCAGAAAGCTCACAAAGTTTTTTAGCGATTCCGGCGAAATCGCAACCTCATCGGGATATTCACCTTTGGAAGCTTCGATTAGAAATTGAATTCGGCCAGCAAGCTTTTTAGCGAAAGGTATATTTAACTGGACATTTAAAAATTTGACTATTTCGTTAACTTTTTCATCGTCACTTAGTTGATCTACTATAGAGTCAAATGGACTTTTAGGCGCAACAAATGTTGTTTCCTCCACATCTTGTTCTATTGTTTTAGATGATTCCCGCCGAAACGCCTCTATACGCTTGTATATCAGCCAGTTTTGAATTTTAAATCCCAACAAGTCTACGGGCTCTAGATTGGTCGCAGTTAAGTTTTTTGCCCAATGATATTCTTCATATGCAACGATATCGTCTTGCCATATCGTATACGATCTGTCATTTCGTTCCATCGGATCGCTCCCAAATTGCGTTTTGGATTTTTGAACTAGTTAAATCGGTAAAACCACAGACAATCCATTTATGTGCAATCTCAAACCAGTCCCATATCGCCTTTTGGGACCTGTCAGCTCCAAGCCCTTTTGCAGAAATCTCAATCCTGAGTATCGGACGTTTGTCAATTTTATGAGCTACTTGATCGAGCTTAACATGAAGCCTGCCCTTATCTTCCGGTAAAGCGAATAGTGCCTGCCATCCAATATGAAGGGGTTCAGGTAAAAACCTGGATTTTTTGGAACGCCAGCTAATATCAGGCAATATATCAGGGATATCGGATATCGTTTCCCAACCTTCACCCTTTGAAATATCATTAATATAAGTCAGTTCACATTCTGTAGGATACAAAGATCCAAGTTTTTCTTGATTGAGGAATTTTTGAAACATATTCAGGCTGGCCTTAAAATTTTTTATCACTACTTGATAGTGCGGATAAGGTTCATCCGCCTGTAGTTTCCGCCAGTTATAAAAAAATCTATTATTCTGTAATTGAATCAGGCCATTCTTCTTTTCACTGATAAACCAGATTCTTGGTAAAGGAAGTTCGAAACCATCTGTCGCTTCTGATGGATCTGGGGGAAATCCTAATGGAGGGGCATGCTGGCATGTAGGATAATCAGCACGCAGTTTTTGCCAAAATAAACCCAGATGAGGGGCTTTGAACTGCGCTATTTTTTTAAAGGCGATGCCGCACACCACTTCAATGACCGGTGGTTTTTTATAGGCTGGCAAACTATTTTTGCGCTTTGTCTGTTTTTTCATAGTGGCATTGAGTCATTCCAGATTGTTATAAGCTAACTATAAGATATGGTTAATTTACTGTATCAGTACCACGAAAACCTCAGTAACACAACGAATATAATCAGGAATATTATTTGCGCAAGTCAAAACGTTGTTGCCCTTTCAATCTACCAGCTTTTCAATAAATGCCGTTCACGTTCAATATTGTCCCGAACCTCGTTGCAAGACTCCCAATCTATTTTATCAACCTTGTGATATTTTATTTCAAAGGGGTGCTGATTCGGGAGAGCATAAATGGTCTGGCTGGCTTTTTGTATCTCCCCTAACCCAACTTCATGCAGAGAGAGGACAAAAAGCGCTAAAAACGCGTATTTTAAAAACCTCCATATAGTAAATTCAGGTAGTTATAAATGTTAAAACGATTGTAGTGTCAAAATATTAATTTTTAGCTTGACAGGAGGCTATTCCTACATCTTTATTATTGAAAAGACGTGATCCAATCCGCTCGTCAGTGACAAAAGGCCCTCCCCGCCAAGTGGGACTCCGAGCCTATCACAATGGCGATCCCTGATTTTTCTTGCAAGATTCACAACATCCATAATCGTTATTTTTCCCGACACCTTGTCACCTGAAAGTATTTTTCAAAACATACATTTCTTTATCTAAACCGTGACGAGTATATTCAATTCTGTCATTGTCTATATTTTCATAAGACAATTGTTCTAACTGAAAAGGAAACAGGGTAAAATTTTGAACGATTTCTTTTACCGGCAAGATTCTCTTTGAATTTGTCCTGATGGTCGCCTCAACAATAAGAGGGAAGACACGCCTGTTTTCTATCTGGATTTTTTCAGTGCTTTGATAGACCCCCCTGCCTTTTGAATTTAAAACGCCCCATTCCACAAAAGTTCGCAAAACATGTCTGCCGGCGCGTTCTACGATTTCTCGGTCGCCGTACTTTTCGTAAAGGCGCTTAACAATTTGTCTTTTGTGAATCGTATCATTCAGGCTTAACAGCCTGCCGGTTATGTCGGCCACCGCCGAAAAAAACGGATATGCGGCCATGCACATCACCCAGTGCACAATCATATCCGGTTTTTCCTTAAGCGCATCATCCCTCAAGGGTTCCAGTTCTTTTAATGGCGACACCCAGATTCGTTTGATTACCGTGAATGTTTTTCTTCGCGCATCTTTTCCGGGCAAATCTTTCATTAAAAATTCTAAAAACAGTTCTCTGACCTGTTTGGGGTCCGTGCCTGAGGCCATCAGATTAAAGCAGTAGTCCATCCAGGCGCGTTTAAAGTATCTATCAAAACCGATCTCAATTTTTCTGGGCATAAGCAGAGCTCAACTTTTTATGCTGATTTGCACAAAGGGAACAATAACCTCTTCTATGGATATTCCCCCGTGGGTGACGGTTCTTTTGTTTTCGGCGATAAAGGCCCGCCGGTCAGGGGCAAGCAACGGGAAATAATTTTCAGGAAGACCTGTTTGCGGCCATTTGATCGATTCAGGGTATTGATCAAATACCAGGGCGCGCAGGATATCATCGGAATATATGCGCACACGCTCGCCTTTGGTGGCCGCCAAGGCGCCTTCTTTGGGTGACCCGAATCCGGTGGCCTCAACATTTCCGTGATCCGAAGACAGGAAAATATCGAATTTGTTAGCGGCCAGTAAGCAAATCAACCGTTCTAAAAATCCTTCTTCACCCCATTGTCTTACCTGGGAATGCATGCCGGCGGCGCCCAACTGCATGCCATGCATGATCTTATCCACTGTACTGATTACCAACGCGACAACTTTTAGACTCGGCCTGTCGATAAGTTCTTCAACCATTTTGAATGATTCATTGGTTCCAAGATTCTTTAAGAACCCAACCCTGTTTGCGCGCATGCCGTTGTCCAACCAGAATTGTTCCCAAAGTTTGGGCTCTTTGTCCGTCGTGTTTATACTGGATCCAAAATACATGGGAATCTTCCCTGAAAAAGCCGCCTGCCTCGACACGGATGTAATGGTTGGGACCCAGGCGAACACGCCATTTTCAGCGATCCGGATCGATCCTATTTGACTTTGGAGCACATTGCGAAGGGTAAACCACTGGCCCATCGACAGTCCGTCAACTAAAATAAATGCGATCTTTTTCTCCGGGGCATTGTTTACTTGATTGGCTAAAAATCCAGGGATATGGTGGAGCATGACAGGCGGATTGGGCGGCTGGTTGTAAAGGCCGGCGTATCGGCAAAATAGCCACTGCAAAAATGCTTTGTCGACCGTTTCCCGTAAGGCGCCACATTGTTCTGAAAGGTCGTCAAGGATGTCGGCTTTCCCTGATGCGTTGCTAACCGTTTCCAGATTGGCCCATTTTAATGCAAATGAAATCCATTCATGATAGAAAGACCGTTCTTCTGGAACGGACGATTCAATGGAACGAATCAATTTTTTCAGGTGATCTTTTTCCCATGTTTTTTCATTGAATACTATCCCTACAGAAACCCATTTTTGAGCCAGTTTCTCAGGCATTGAAAAAACGACAGGCTTCAGCATTCCTTCTAAAAACAGATTGTCCATATAAACGCGAATATCATCATGACCAAAGGGTAGATCTGCGGGGCCTGAAAATTCAAGGCCATACTTTTCCAAAGGCATTTTGATTTCTTTGGCATCAGGCGCCATCAGCCTTTCCAGGTAGATCGGCCAGCGCTCCTGAAGGAAAGAGAAAAAGAGTTCCCGCTTGGGGACAATTTGCTCCAAAGGCCAATCTTTAAAGGTTTTATTCAGTGATAAAACCTCAAGAAAGCGATCTTCCAAGCAACCGGGGATTATTAACCTTTGGTAATGCTTTCTTACCAGGATATGGAGCAGCTCGGAAGGGTTGTTGATGATTTCTGGCGCCATATAAAATACATGCCTTAAAATGAAATCACAGCTTGCTTTGTCACCCAGGTTGGGTTGGGGGTGTTTTTCCAAAGCGCCATCAAGGGCATCCAGATAGCTCAAATCAAGGGAGCGCAGGATCGGATAGCTCAGGTGCGGGAACAGGTCGGTCAGACAAAAAGAGAGTTTTCGGCCCGCCTGAAAGATGTCAAATGGAAGATGACTGAGTTCATGGGATTGCGACCTGAGAACCACAACCAATTCAGTGGAATCACCTCGATCCCATTTGGCTCTGTATTTTGATTCGTAGGCATATCGAAATGCGATATGGTCGTCAAAGGGCAACAGCTCGAAGCCTTTTGCCCTTATCCCGGCAAGGATGCCTTCTTCCAGCAAGACACCGTCCGGATCCGCTGCCAGCGTCAGTTTTGAGAGCTGGGGGGTGAAATGCTGTAATATTTTTTCACGCCAACCTGCCATAATGCCTTTATCCTTGAACATGCACGATTATCAACGGTTTCAATTCAGGATCTATTTGTTCTTTTTTTTGCATCTCTAAATGAAACTGCTTGGCTTCAAGCTCAAGTTTTGATAGCCGATACGCCCTCACTTCAGCAAGCCCCAACCGATTGATGGCGCTTCTTCTTGATTTAAATGAATATTGGGTTTTTTCCCTTTCCTCTGCAAGGCGATCCTGATGTTTTCGAACCAGTTCTTCAAATATGGGCTTTCCGCTTTCCTCGGCGTATTTCCGCAGCCGGTCGAAAACGGTCTCCAACTCGCCACCCTCAAGAAAAGTATAGATTGCGGGTGTTTCTGAAATCATCAGATCCCACAGGTAATTTGCCGTTGGAATCAGGTTGCGGCCATCATCATGAATAAAAAGCGGCAGGCATTTTCGCTGCTCCCAATCGGCTGCCCGCAATGAAATATCCCACAACGACCAGAACCCTTTGATATCCGGCGACAATCCGGCAAGGCTGACGTAAGGGATAGGCTGTCCGCTAACAAATCGCGGCAAGTGAAGGCTCAACCCCCGGATTTTATTGTTTTCCAGAGAAAGATATCGTCCATTGGCTTGCAGCATGTTTTCCCGTAAGGCAAAAAACACGTTCTGCATGGAATCTCCATCGGGCCATGTCAAATTCCATGTTTGCGCGGCGCCATCCCGGTTTTTTTCATATCTGCCGCCGTAAGCATCCAGGTAGCTGAGCGTCATCTTTTCCACCCAGAAAGGCAGTGGGTGGGACAACAACTTTTCCGCGGCAGAAGGGTCAAGTTGATCGTCTGGCGAAAACAGTGCTGTGTTTTCCCTGCTGTCCAAAGCAGACCGGCGCACCTGTTCAACGACACTTTCGATCTTTGCTTCCCAGTCATCCGGGCTAATCAGGGTGTCCATATACAAGCCATCAAAGAGCTGACCGGCCTGAACCGAATCCAGGACATCCCCGGCCTTATCCACACCGAACTCTGCCAAGATGGTTTCAAGTTTTTCCTCCAGGACATCCCGCACATGAAATTCAACGGTATCTTCAAATATGAAATTCAACGCCTTGACAGGATGGGTCTGACCAATCCTGTCCACCCGGCCGATCCGCTGCTCGATCCTCATGGGGTTCCATGGCAGATCGTAATTGATCACTATATGACAGAACTGAAGATTCAACCCCTCGCCGCCGGCATCCGTGGAAATCAATATCTGTTTGTCGCTGGAAAATGCCTCCTGCGCTTTTCTCCGTTCCTCAAGGCCCATGGACCCGTTCAGCTTGGTCGCGGCAAAACCCCTCTCTTCCAAGAATTCACCGAGCATCTGCTGGGTCGGGATGAATTCCGTGAAAACCAATATTTTAAGATTTGGATCCCCCTCTTTCTGCATTAACTCGTAGATAAAGTTCAGCAATACCTCGGCTTTGGCATCCGGGCCTGTTGTTTCGGTTGCCATTGCTTCTTCCAGCAAAGCATTTACTTCAGCTTTTTCATTTTTTAGTGCTTTTATCCTTACGTTTAGCAGCGTCTCCAGTTGTTCCTGGGCATCCAGGTCCTCCAAATCCTCGATCACGTCTGTCGGCAAGAGCGGAATTTGATCGCTGGATGTTTTAAGCACTTCAAGCCGGCGTTCCAGCGTTGTCCTGATGGCCCGGGTAGAGGATGAAACCAGCCGCTGCATCAATATCATCAAAAATCCGATATACCCTTTTTTTTCTTTCAACGCCTGGTTGTACCCGCGCCGGACATAATCGGTAACCCCTTCATACAAAAGCTTCTGGTTCACATGCCGATCTTCCCATTCAATGGGGATGAGCTTTGTTTCCCTGGGCTGGAACAGCGGGAGGCCTTTTGTATCAATGGCCTTTCTCTTTTCTGTTCGAATCACATAAGGGCTGATCCGCTCCCGGCTGACACTGGCAAGGTCCGGGAAAGCCCGGTCGTCTAAAAGGCTGATGAGACGATGAAAGGCCCCTGTTTTTCCCTGGTGGGGCGTTGCGGTCAACAAAAGCAGATAGGGCGATGCTTCGGAAAGGGATTTGCCAAGTTTGTACCGGGCGACTTGCTCAGTGCTGCCCCCCAATCGGTGAGCTTCATCGACAATCACCATGTCCCAGCCTGCTGTGATCAAATCTTCGAATCGATCCCGATTATACTCGGCGATTCGGTTTGCGCTCCAGCCTTTGCGTTTTTCGATCGGTTTCACGGAATCGACCGGACAGACCACCTGGTTATGTTCCATCCAGATATTATCTGATTTAAAGATTTGCCTGATTGCTGAAAAGTCGCCAGGAATCAAGAGTGTGAAATCTTCATTAAAATGGGTTTTCATTTCAGCCACCCACTGGGTAACCAATCCCTTGGGCGCTAAAACAATCACCCGTTTGACGAGCCCCCGCAGTTTGAGCTCCATTAAAATCAAACCGGCCTCGATGGTTTTACCCAGACCCACTTCGTCCGCCAGAAGGTATCGAATCCTGTGATGGGAAATGGCTTTTTTCAGGGCATTGATTTGATGGGGAAGCGGGATGACCGTCGCCTCCATCGGGGCAAGGATGGTGTCATGGGCAACTGTATCGGCCACGCGCGCAGCAGACGCGATGTAAGTCAAGTGATGAGTGCTGAGGACTGAGGGCTGAGTGGAGAGCCGCTCGGGTCGAAGTCGGACAACCGTGTGCGTTGAAGGAAACCATACCCGGAAGGTGTCCATTCCCCATAAAGACGTTTTTTCTATGACTTTACCAGCGCCTTGATAAGACTCTGCGTAGACCCAATCACCTTCTTCAATTGAGGATTGAGGACTGAGCGATGAGGACTGAGTGGATCGGTTCATTTCTTCCCGGCCGTCCTTTGTCTGTCAACGCTTGCTCGTAATCCTCCGACGATACGGGCAACCTCTTCTGCCTGGTTGAGCAATCGCTCAAAGGTCGACTTGTCGAGATAGCCAACGTCTGAAGCTACATATATCTGGGAACGAACTTCAGCGCACGATGCCTTGGCTGTTGAAAGGAACTGATGAAACTCATTCCGGCCACCTCGCTCGAATCCCTCCGCGATATTGGACATAATGGAGACCGAGGCCCGGCGCATCTGATCCCGGAGCCCAAAGTCCTTGGCAAACGGCCCTTGCTGCGTCGTCTCATAGATGGCTCGTGTCAATTCCCGCGCCTTCTGCCAAGCAATCAGTTCTTCAAATTTTTCAACTTTAGCCATACTCAGTCCTCAGCACTCAGTCCTCACCCCTCAGTCCTCAGTCCTCCGGCGGGATATGCCCAGTCACCTGTTCTCATGAATGGTCTGCCCTGGTTAAAGCCTGGTCATAAAACATCAGCAGTTTCGGATCTTCCTGGAGCACCTCTTCCTTGATCTTTTGGGCCACCTCGATGATGGTTGTATAATCCTTTTCCTGCCAGGCTTTCTTGAATCCGGCACGGACCGCCTCCAAACGGAACACCTTCAGGCGTTTTTGTTGGGATTCCAAGTATTCATGGAATTCCTTCAAAAGAGAGCGTTCCCTCAATTTTTCTAAATCACCGGCTTTGTTCGGGTCGGGGACGTACCAGCGGTCCTTCGCGGCGCGAAGGAGTTCCGGGTTCCGGGTTCCGAGTTCCTGGTTATTTGACACGTGACCCGCGACGCTTGACTCGCAACTGATCAATTCCCGCAACCTCGCGCTTTGTTTCATCCAGGAAATTATCTGTGCGGGAATTGATCCCTTGCCGTCGTATGCCAGGAAGTTCTCTTTCAGCAGTTCGGACAGCTCCAACGCTTTTTCATGTTTTTGCCAGCCGCCAAGTTCTTTCATAAATTGAGGGTGAATTTCCTGGAAGGTCTGCGGCTTTCTGGTGAGCTGCTGCTTGAGCCACTGGATGGCCGATGCCTCGTCGGAGACAAAAAGCTGAAGCTGGAGGACCTCTTTGACCGTCATTCGCTTTTTGTCGTACTCGGCCGCCTGATCCGGGAGGAAATACATGCCGTCGCGTGGAGGGAAGCGTTGTTCCAGTCCTGCGTAGAACTCAGCAGCGGATAATGGGACCGTCACGCCGCGCTGGACGTGGAAAGCCACCATGCGATCGAAAAGCAGGAAATGCTGCCGCTCTACGATGACCTCGGCTTTGCCATCCTTTGAGACGAAGACAGGTAACTGTTTCAGGTGAGTGCGGATGAAGTCCCAGACTCCTTCTTCGGTTCCTGCGGTCAGATTGAAGCGATTTTCAAGACCGCCGTTCGGTTTATACGCGGATATAACGAGGTCTCGCTTAACTGCACCCGAACTTGTCATTTGGTTCATTGTATTCTGCTGTTTGTCAATCGTTCGTACATCGGCCACAACAAATCCGGCCTTCTGAAGAGATTCCTGAATTGCTATCCAAACACTGTTTTTCGAATTATGAAATTCTACTGTCATCCACCGTGATGGCTTTAAAACTCGATAATATTCAGTAAAGCATTTGAACATAAGAGATTGATATTCAAAGAGGCTCTTGTTTTGTGTGATATTTTGAATAGCCTCATCCATGTTATTTGTAATAACCTTTATCCATGATTCCCAAATGAAATTAAGTTCCGAATACATGATATTACTGCCAAATGGTGGGTCAGTAAAAATATAATCCAGGGTATTTGAAGGTAGGCTATCAAATTGCGTTAAAGAATTTGTGGCTGTAGCAGCTACGTTTGAGGAATAAGTAAAAACATTCAAAAACCGTTTAATTTTCCCTTGCAATCCATACCACGGGCTTATTTCTGCAATCAAAGGTGACACATAAATTGTGCCTTTCAAATATCGATTAACCTGAGAATAAGACGCAGCAAAAAATCGGTTCAAGTAAGTAAAACTAAGGACTATTGATTGAATACAGAATAAGAGGCTTTTAGAACTTTTACTTGATAGCGCTTTATTCCAAAGGGAGGAAAGCATTATCAGGGCTCGCCTATGAAAAAAATGATGAACGTACTCGATTCCTGCATTATACGCATCCCTTGTTTTATCACCTAATGGTAACCGACAGATAGGAAACCAATCGCAGACAGTTATATCTTCAATTTTTCTTAGTAGATTTAAGTCATACAAGTCGGGTAACTTTTCATAACTGCGCCCCATAATTTTATAAACTATTAAAACAGGAGTGCGTTTTTGCAATTTTATCGACTTTTTTAAATAATGATCGTATTTCGTTACCGAAACCCTCTTAAGTTCCCTCTTGCTTATCTCTACTCCGCATTTATCACAGTTTAATTCAGAACCAAGTTTCATTTTTGTGGCTTTGTCATACGCAATATCCCACAAGACCAATTCCTTTGAACATGAAGGGCAGTAGTAATTATCGCTGTAAATGACATAATCTATTTTCCCAAGTGAATTGCCATCATTATGTTTGGTCTCATACATCCACCCACATTCGTCTTCAACTTCTTCTATAATACGCTTAGCTTCACGTTCAAATTCACAGACATCGACCGGTGTGTTGTAGTTGTAGGCTATGAAGGTAGCTGCGGGAGATAGGTCATTCAAGATTGCCCGGCGAGATCCAAGTTTGGAGAAAGCAACCCAACCATTCTTTCCGTCTTCATCTGTTTCTTTCTGCAAGATAGTCCCATCTGGTTTGACCTGAAAGCCGAGGGAAACAACTGTTTCCCGATCGCCACACATTTGCGCCGCAACACCCGTCATCCCCGTCCCACAGAATCCATCAAAGACAATATCTCCTGGTTCGGTATAGTGCAGGATGTAACGCATGATGGCCTTGTGCGGCACCTTGGTGTGATATGAGTGGGCGTTGTAGATGGGATCGTTCTTTCCCTCGCTCACATCCGCAGCAAACGGTTCCCGCTTATAATTATCTGTTTCGGGGTCATATGGTTTCCCATAGTGCTTAATAAAATCCCCAATAAATGGATTCGGGCAGGCGGTATAATACGGCGGATCCGAAAGCGCCAAAATGTCCTTATCCTCCCCAATTGGAAACCCTTCGATCTTGCGAAATTCAGGATCTTTAAGCTTCTCACGAAGAATCCCTAAAAAATGTTCCCGCCGCGCCTCATCATTATCGAAGGTCATCCCGAGGCATTCGACTGGTTCCTGGTTCCTGGTTTCTGGTTTCTGGTTGAAGCCGGGTAATTCCTGCTGGCTCATGAGAACTTCACTCCTTTGAGTTCCGACGTTTGCAAATAGCGAATGAAACCGCCAACCAGTTTACCGGTTGATTGTGCCAAGTCGTATAGTTGCCGAAATTGATCTTTGGTTATGTAATTCGCATCCAAGGCAACATAGAGCTGTGCCTGAACCTCGGAAGCTGAGCCTTTGGCCATCGAAAGAAACTGCACAAGTTCTTTGTTTCCACCGCGACCGAAGCCCTCTGCGATGTCGGACATCACAGACACAGCCGCGCGGCGTATCTGATCGCGAAGTCCAAAGTCTTTGGAAAAAGCACCGTGGTTTGTGATTCGATAGATTTCCCGTGTCAGTTCGCGAGCCTTTTGCCACGCTTCTATATCTTCAAACTTTTCTATGTTTGCCATATTCGTTCCTCTCAGGTCACTGGTTTCGAGTCTCGGGTCTTGGGTCTTTTTGAATCGCGACACACGACCCGGGACCCTCGACAAACAACTTGGTCACTCGACATCTCCTTGAATTGCCGCCAACGCTTGCCTGCCTTTCTCGATCAGTCGGTACTTCTGGAGGCGGCTATTAGGCTTTTTGGGGATAGTCATTTCGATCAAACCGCCTGCCAAGGCCGGTTTGATATAGGTCTCCCTGAGGCGGCGGCGATCCTTGAGTTCAAAGGCAGCACGAATATCAGCGTTCCCCAGCGCACCTCTCCGCTCAAGTAGTTCAAGTAGTCGCCGGATATACTTGTTCACTGGTGGCGTGACTGGTGGCGTGACTGGTGGCGTGACTGGTGGCGTGACTGGTGGCG
>JAUYIZ010000287.1 GCA_030688615.1 Desulfobacterales bacterium
ACGGGTGAAAGCCTCATTGAAGGGGGCAACGTCCCGGCCGCCAAAACCCGTGCGATCGAAGAGGCTTTAAGAAAGGCGGTTGAGCAAGGACTGGGCGTGTTTATCAGCAGTGAGTCGTTGGTCAAAAATTATCAGGTTATCGAAGATAAAATGTTTTCCAACAGCCAGGGCTACGTAAAATCGTATGATGTGGTGTCAGAAAAACAGCTCGGCAACCGGTATCGGGTTTCCATATCGGCAGTTGTCAGCCTGGAGATCATCAAAAAGGACCTGATGGCTTTGGCCATATTGCGCCAGCAGATACATAACCCGAGGCTGATGATTGTGATCGGCACCCGGCAAGGCGAGGTGGATGATGCCGCACGCTCAGCAAGGGTTTCCCTGGAAAAACGGTTTGCGGAGAATCATTTTGATTTGATCGATCCAGCCACAAGCCAAAAGCTTCACAACAATACAAAGCTTCTGCTGGATGTCACCAAAGAAACCGTGGTTGCCGCCAAGATCGGGCTTGAACATCACGCCGAGGTGGTTTTGACGGGAGTTATTTCTTCCGAGCAAAAAGGCAAGACCAATGCCGGGTTTGACGCAGCCAGCTCAAACCTGATCCTGCGGGTCATAGATCCCACCACCGCTAAAATCTTCGCATCAACCCAGGAATCTGCCGGCAGCGTCGGATCGAGTGCTTCCGAGGCATTGTCCGGGTCCGGGAGCAAAACCGGGGAAAAGGCGGCAGCCTATGCCAGCAAGGAGATTATCAAATGGTGGCAGGAGCTGAAAAGTTCGGGCGTTGCATACAAAATTACCCTGAAAAATATCCTCGAATACCCCGTCGCCATGATTTTTGAAGACGGCGTCAAGGAAATTGACAACATCGTCAGCCTGAATGAGCGGGTGTTCGGCGGCGGTTTCCTGGAATGCGACGTTGTGTATAAGGGGGAAAAATCCGCCCTCACCCGGGCAATTTTTAACAAACTTTACGGCAAGCCCGGTTTTGAGAAGCTGAACGTGCAAACCAGCCACGGGAATAATATTATCCTTTCACGGTAAAAGAGGCCAGTGATGCGAGCACTATCAATTATCCTGATAATTGCTGTTTATTCTATCCTTTCTGAAATGCCTGCAGATTGTCAGCAAGGACAGGATTTTGATTCTCTGCTCAAACAGGCTACCGAAGAAAAAGAAGCTGAATGGAAGATACAGGAAGCCGAGATCGAGCGCATCGATGCAGGTTTTGAACGCATGTGGCAGGAGCGCAAGGCTGAGATCGAGCGAAAATGGGACGAGGCGCTGCGTTCAACTAAAAAGGAATGGGTGGATTACAGCGATAATCTGGACAGCCGAAGTTATGTGAATTTTGAAGACGGCTTTGTTGAGGTAACTGCCATAGTGCCGCAAAGGGGAAAGGATGCTGTACCGCAAGCGGAACAATTCATTTTCGATCAGATAAACAGGGTCCTTTCCACAGATAACCCCAGCGGCATGAATGTGCTGGCCGGCCAGGTGGACATAGAGCCCGGGCATATTGTTTCGCCAAATAACGTTCCTGATTTTATAGAAAAAACCAGGAAAAAGATCGTTGTGGCAGATAAGCCCTTCGTGGCCCAGGACGGCGTGCCCCGGATTAAAGTCAAAGTGCGCTTTGAGCTTTTACCCGATCATCTTATGATCCGGGCTAAAAAATACTACGATGCGGTGGACAGAAACAGCAAAAAGCTGGCGGTGCGGCCGGAACTTGTTCTGGCGGTCATTCATACTGAAAGTTATTTTAACCCGCTGGCTGTTTCTCCTGCCAATGCCCATGGTCTGATGCAGCTGATCCCCAAGTGGGGGGCCAGAGACGCCTACAGGATGATTTATAAAAAAGATCGCATCGTGACCCCGGAATATCTTTATATTCCCAAAAACAATGTCGAGCTGGGAAGCGCCTATCTCTCGCTGCTGCGGGACGGGATGTTTAAACAGGTGGCGGACGATACCAAAAGGCGCTATCTTGTCATCTGCGCCTACAACTGGGGCCCCGGCGCGGTTAACAGGAAAATAGTTAAACAATACGACATCGACCGCCTGTCCCCCGGGGAGCTTTACCGAACCCTTATGCAGAAAACACCGAAAGAGACCTCTGACTACCTGAAACGCGTGACAGAAAGGATGAATGTTTATGCAAATGTTATCCGGTAGGAAAATCAAGACCTTTTGCGTCGGTACAATTGTTCTTTTATCGGGTTTCGTTTCTGCAGTCCATGCCGGCGAAGTTTTAGATCAGCAAATCAAGAAAATGGCCGAAATGATTGCTTCAGAAATCGCTCAATCAGGTAAAACCAGCATGGCTGTTGCCAAAATCCTGACCGTGGATAAGAAATCATCCCTGTTTGGCACTTTAGTCGCGGAAAAGCTGACCAATGGGCTGGTTCAGGAATCAAAGCGGCGATACTCGGTAAAGGAAAGAAGTCTCGTGGACCGCATCATGGGTGAAAATGTTGAGCTGAGCGCGGCGGACATACAGCAAAAATTAGCGGCCGATGTTTTGATCACCGGGACCTTTATGGTACTGGAAAATGAGGTTGAGATTTCTGTGCGGGCCATTGATCTGGCAACAGCCCAGGCCATTGCCGCCAGGTCAAGCACAATACCCATAAAAGAAGTCAGGGTGCTGTTGACGCCGGATGAAACAGGCAGTCCCAGGAAAGATGAACAAACCGAGCTGACGCTCAGTCTTCAAGTTCTCGCAATTAAAACTATTGACGGGGTGGAGCGCGAGATCCTCATAAAAAGCGGAGATACGCTGTACTCCAGGGATCAGATCAAGGTAAATCTGAAGGTTGACAAGGCCTGCTTTTTATATGTGCTGTATTACAACAGCACGGGAGAAGCCGGTGTTCTCTTTCCGAACCCCAAAATTGCTTTGGATAATAATGTGGCCGGAGGAAAAGAGATATCATTGCCGGGGGAAAATCTGGCATTTGAGCTGGATGAAAATACCGGCACAGAGTCGCTCTATTTCGTGGCTTCTTTAAAACCGATGGATGACGTTTCAAATCTATTGGCGAAGATGGAAAAGGCCGGGTCGGCAGATAAAAGGCAATTAGGCGGCCAGTTGCGCGGTGCGATAGGGACTCGAGGTTTTGTTACAACGTCACTAAAAACGCCTTCTGATATCGGCAACCGCAAACAGGTCATGGATGTGATCAAAGGAAAAGGATCTGTGCTCAAGGTTATGGAGATTATACATCGTTAGCAGAATTGCGTGACATCCCACTCACCCAAACCCTCTCCCCCCGGGGAGAGGGCAGGGTGAGG
>JAUYIZ010000191.1 GCA_030688615.1 Desulfobacterales bacterium
TGATCCTCTGAAACCGCCATGTTATATCGAATATCCAGATGCAGAAACCATTTGACTTGACCCTATGGCGGGGGTATTAGTGATTATATTTAATAAACAAAGAGGGGGGGCAGGATGGCCGAGGCGCAGGAAAAAGATGTCAAATGGGTCCGCTGGCAAAAGCGGCGGGTATTTGTCAGGGAGCTTGCCGGAAAGTATGGCGAGGTTTACCGGAATCTGGTGGATCAGCCCCGCGTGTATCACAGCAAGGACGTGCCTTTCCACGGGGGGCCCACCAAATTCGGCAAGAATGTAATCAATCCCCAGAGCGTTTTTATCACCCAGCTGATCGAAACCCATATCGATGTGATTACCCCGCGCAGTTACGGGCAGAAGCATGCCCATATGAACAGCGCGGTGTTTTATATTTTAGAGGGCAAAGGGCACGATATCCATGACGGGCAAAGAATCGACTGGCAAGAGGGTGATGCCGCCATTGTCGCCAACGCCTGCGTGCACCGGCATTACAATGACGGGGATGCACCGGCGCGGCTCTTGATTATCAAGGCCAAACCGGCGTTTCTGTTTTCTCATCTTTTATTCCAAAGAGTCATGGAATATCCGCCCGAGGAGGCGCCGCCCGGGTACGAAAAGTATCTGCCCGAAGATTGAGGAAAAGAAAGGGTTCAAGGATTCGAGGGTTCAAGGGTCCCAGGGGAAAAGCGGGGTGCATATTTACGAAGCCGTCGGATTGGAGGCAATCATCAGTGACCTATAATGAACAACATCGCGCGGAAATAGGCTTAGGGCAGGCTGAATTTTATCAGCAAGCCCTTGAAGAGTCGAAACGTTTCAGGCAGGAGTACCGGCAGCGCAAAGGGATTGTCAAGGCCGAGGACATGCTCTGGGAAAATTCTCCCCAGGGCAGGATCAAACATGTGGTGAATGAGAAAATGAATACCAGGGAATGCGCGCTGGATATCTACATGCAGTTTCTGGAAGCTGAAGGCAGGTCCGGAAAACACCGGCACCTGTCCGAAGAAATATTTTTCGTTCTCCAGGGCAGCGGGCATGATCTTCATTGGGACGTTGATTTTAACCTCGTGGATGAAGGGTATGAATGGATCTGGAGCGAGTCGCCGAAAAAATTTGAATGGACCGAAGGTGATTTTGTCTATATCCCGCCCTATACCCTGCACCAGCATTTCAATCGTGATCCGGAAAAACCGGCCAGAATCCTCGTCACCATGAGTCGTATCGTTAAGGCCCTGGGGCTTAACTGGATTGATCAGGTTGAGAACGCCCCGGGATACGTTACCTGAATTTGTTTCAGGTCTTCTTCCGTGTCAACGTCCAAAAGGCATCGCGGATCTTCAATTTCAACCTGGAGCACATTTTCAGGATTCGATTCGATGAGGGTTCTGGCGCCCATGTCTCCTGTAAGATTCAGAAGCTGTTTATAAAACAGCCGGCTGAAAATTACCGGATTTCCTCTTTGGCCTGCATGGGTCGGAACGCATATGCCGCGGGCAGAGCGCCAAAAATTTTCCAACAGCCTGTTGATGGTTGCCGCCGTCAACAGCGGCTGGTCGCCCAGCAGAAACATCACGGAAGGAAGGGTTCGGCGCACCTGGTTCAGGCCGACCCGGAGAGATTGGCTCATGCCGGCACGATATTCCGGGTTGGCGACCACTTTCAGCCGGGGCTGGAAGGCTTTGGGTCCTAATTCGGCAAGAATATTTTGTTCATCGTGGCCCAATACCAGGACAACGGATGCGAGCCTGGAGCCGAGGGCGGCCTCTATGACCCAGGCGACCAGCGGCTTGCCGTTTAATTTCTCAAGCTGCTTGGATTTGCCGAACCGGGTGGACCGGCCGGCGGCCAGAATGATTCCGGCAGTCGGTTTTTTTCTTTCCACAGGCATCTTATAACGAACTGAAGTTCGGGCTTTAAGTTTTAATGTAGTCAAGATCACAGCGCTTGGGGAAACTTTAAGTGATCCTGCCGGCGGATGCAAGTATAATGTGATCGGTATGCAATAGTATCAAAAGGATTGCATGTGCGGGAAGTTGACATCCTCCTTATCCTCTGATAGGTGAACTTTCCAACAACGTACGATAACCTTAAAATTTAGCACTCGATACATGATAGATGAAACTGTCGCAATCGCATTCAACGAACCGGTGGCGGACGCCACCTTTTTAATGGGGTTGAATGCACCCCGGATCGCTTCCGGAGCCATCCCCGGGCAATTCGTAATGCTCCGGGTGGGTCCGGCCCATGATCCGCTCCTGAGGCGCCCCTTTTCCATCTGCGGCATCAGGCATGCGGCGCTTGTCCTCATCCTGTACAAGGTCGTGGGCAGGGGGACGGCCCTGATGTCCGGCGCGGCCCCGGGGCAGCGTATGACGGTTTTAGGCCCCCTCGGCAGAGGGTTTTCCCGGCCGCTGCCCGGGAGAAAACCGCTCCTGGTGGCGGGCGGCATCGGAATTGCCCCGCTGGTGTTTCTGGCACAAACTCTGCAAGATTATTCTCCGGTGTTCCTGGCCGGCTTCCGGTGTGCGGCCGAGGTGGTTTCTTCCGAGAAAGTGGGCCTGTCCGGAGTAAACCTTCGGCTGGCCACCGATGACGGCAGCACGGGCTTTCGGGGTTACGTTACCGAATTGATGGCAAGCTGGCTGGGCCGTGATGCGGAAAATTCGCCGGAAGTTTACGCCTGCGGACCTTCGGCCATGCTCAAACAGATCGCCGGACTGACGGCTCAAAGGGGACTGCCCGGCCAGATGTCCCTGGAGGCCTACATGGCCTGCGGGTTGGGAGCCTGCCAGGGGTGTGCGATAAAATCTTCCGATCAAGATAAATTGACTTACTATCTGGCATGCCGGGACGGCCCGGTATTTAATGCCCGCACCATAGACTGGGAGGTCCTATGAGCGACATCCAGCCGGATCTGGCCGTTACCCTGGGGCCGTTACAGCTGAACAATCCGCTCCTGACCTCTTCGGGCACTTTTGGCTGGGGTCTTGAATTTGCCGATCTGGTTGACCTGAACGGGCTGGGGGGAATGGTGCTCAAGGGACTGTCCTTCAAGCCGCAGGCGGGCAACCCCGCTCCCAGGATCGTCGAGACCCCCTGCGGCATGCTCAATGCCATCGGTCTGGCCAACATGGGGCTCGATGCCTTTCTGGACAAAATCGTCCCCCGGCTGGCGGAACTGACCACCGCGGTCATTGTCAACATCTACGGCCATAGCGTTGAGGAGTATTGCGCCGTCGCCGAAGGCCTCAGAAACGTCAGTGCCATATCCGCCCTCGAAGTGAACATCTCCTGTCCCAATGTGGCATGCGGCGGGATGCTTTTCGGTAAAGACCCCGACCTGGCGGCCCGGGTGACCGGGCAGGTGTTGAAAGCTGCCGACAAACCGGTCATCGTCAAGCTGTCGCCCAATGTCTCGGACATCAGGGAAATCGCAAGGGCCGTGGAGGCCGCAGGCGCCCATGCCATATCGTTGATTAATACCTTGACGGGAATGGCGGTGGACATCCACACCCGGCGGCCGAAGCTGGCCAACGTGTCCGGAGGGCTTTCGGGCCCGGCTATCCGGCCCGTGGCGCTGCATATGGTGCACCAGGTCGTTCAGGCGGTTCAGATCCCGGTGATCGGCATCGGGGGCATCATGGATTACCGGGATGCCCTCGAATTCCTGATTGTGGGCGCCCGGGCCGTGCAGGTGGGCACCGCCAATTTCGTCGATCCGCGAACCGCCCTGAACATCCTGGAAGATCTGAAAACCTTTTGCATTGAAAATAAAATTTCATCCATTGAAGATATCATCGGCAGTATCCGGTTGAACCCCTGACCCCCGGAATTGCTGCAAGGAGGCAGCCGGAATGATTTTTGACCTGGTTATCAGCAACGGAAAAATCGTTTCCCCCCGAAAAACCCGCGAAGGCGATGATATTGCGGTTGAAAAGGGCAAGATCGCGGCCATCGGACCGCGGGGCAGTTTTCCCCGGGCAAAAGAAAAACTTGATGCCACCGGAAAATATATTTTGCCCGGGGTGATTGATGCCCACGTTCATTTCAGAGAGCCCGGGTATGAGTACAAGGAAGATTTTAAGACCGGGACCCTGGCGGCAGCCGCCGGCGGCGTTACCATGGTGCTGGACATGCCCAACAACCTGCCGTTCTGCTGCACGGTGGAGGCCTTTGAGAAAAAGCTGGCGCTTGTTTCCCCGAAAGCCCATGTGGACTTCGGCCTGGTTGCCGCGGTTACGGCCGAATCCCTCGGGGAGATCCCCGGACTTGCCCGGGCCGGCGTCAATGTTTATAAAATATTCATGGGGGCCACCGTGGGCGGCGTGCCGGCCCCGGACGACGGGGGGATGCTCAGCGCCTTTCATCGGGTCGAAGAGACCGGGTTGCGCATCGGTGTTCACGCGGAAAATACCCATATTGTCGATTACTTCACCGGGAAACTGAAGGCCGAAGGCCGAACCGATCCCGGCGCCCATGCGGCCTCCCGTCCGGGCGTGGCGGAAGCCGAAGCCATCCAGCGGGCCATCCTTTTTGCCCGCACAGCCGGATGCAGGCTGCATATTTATCATTTGAGCACCAGAGAAGGCGTCCGGATGGTCCGGGCGGCCAAGGCCGAGGGCCAGGATGTTTCTGCCGAGACCGGCCCGCACTATCTTATCTTTGACGACAGTCAAATGCGTCAGATGGGCGGGATTTTAAAGATCAACCCGCCGATCCGCTCGCGGGACGATGGGGCAGCCCTCTGGGAAGGCTTGCTGGACGGCACCATAGAAGTGATCGATACGGATCATTCCCCCCACAGCCCGCAAGAGAAGCTGCAGGATGATATCTGGAAAGTCATCCCCGGCTTTGCCGGTGTGGAAACCCAGGTGCCCTTGATGTTGACGCTGGTCAATGAAGGAAAGCTTTCTTTAAACACCTATGTGAAACTGGTCGCGGAAAACCCGGCCCGGCTCTTTAATCTTTATCCCAGAAAGGGGACGATTCAGGTGGGGGCGGATGCGGATTTTACGATTGTGGATTTAGACCGGCAGGGCATCATCGATCAAGACAGGCTGCACAGCAAAAATGTTGTGACGCCTTTTGACGGACGGCAGGTGAAAGGGATGCCCGTCTGTACCATCGTCCGGGGAAACATCGTCATGAAAAACGGTGAGATCGCCGGCAAGCCCATGGGGTTGCATATCAAACCTTTAAGGTCATGAACGATACAGATAAAAATTTACGCGCGGCAACTTTTGCCGGGGGATGTTTCTGGTGCACCGAATCGGATTTTGAAAAAGTCGCCGGTGTGGTTGAGGTGGTATCCGGTTATGCCGGCGGCCAGAAGGACAATCCCACATACGACGAGGTCTCCGCCGGCGGCACGGGGCATCTGGAAGTGGTGCAGGTTTTTTACGATCCCGGTAAAGTCTCTTACAGTGCGCTGCTGGATATTTTCTGGCGGCATGTGGATCCAACCGATCCCGGCGGGCAATTCGTGGACCGGGGTCCCCAGTACCGGAGCGCCATATTTTATCATGATGAGCAGCAAAGACGCCTGGCCGAAGAATCAAAAAAGGCGCTGGAACAATCCGGTCCTTTTACCAAGCCCATTGCAACCGAAATCCTTAAGATGGAAAAATTTTACAAGGCGGAGGATTATCATCAGGACTATTACAAAACCCATTCCCTGCGCTATAAATACTACCGCGGCAATTCTGGCCGGGATCAATTTTTAACCCGGGTCTGGAACAATGCCGCGACGGCGAGCGCCGGCCCATCCGGTCAGAAGAAGTACGGGAAACCTTCAGACGATTTGTTGCGCAAAAGTCTGACCCCGTTGCAATACCAAGTAACCCGGCAGGACGGCACGGAACCGGCTTTCGACAATGAATACTGGAACAATAAAAAGGATGGCATCTACGTGGACGTTGTTTCGGGCGAACCGCTTTTTATTTCCCCGGACAAATATGATTCCGGGACCGGATGGCCCAGTTTTACAAAATCTCCCTGGCCGGAACATATCGTGGAGAAAAAGGATCACAGCTTTTTCGTGACCCGCACGGAGGTCCGCAGCCGGTACGGCGACTCTCATCTCGGGCATATTTTCCCGGATGGTCCACCTCCCGGTGGTCTAAGATATTGCATAAATTCAGCGTCCTTGCGTTTTATACCTAAAGAAAAACTGGAACAGGAAGGATACGGCCGGTATGCCGGGCTCATTGACGGCCGGAAATGACGGGAATGGGACTTTTTATTCAATCATAGAAAACCTGGTCCTTGGGGCCATGTCAGAGTCAACAGGTTATACCGAAATCATTCCCGGAAAGAATCCAGGAGTCAGAATTCAGAATCCAGAATATGGTAATCGCCTTCGGCTCAGCCAAAAAGATAAGAATTCCGGAGCGAAGCGACATCAGAATTCTTCTGTCTCCTGACTTCTGTCTTCTGAATTCTCTGGTTTATATACAATGACACCGGCTTCCGCTGGCCGGTTTACCAGGCCCGGTTCCGGAGGGCTTATAAGATCGGTTGCGGTTTGCACAGATGTGTTTGCTCGGTAGCGGCCCGGCCGCATCCGCCGCAGACATATTTCATGGATACCAGCTTTTCCTTGCATATGTGCTTCGGGTTTACCCCGGAAGCTCCGCAAAACGAACATTTTTCCTCGTCACCACAGGGATTGCAAAGATGCCCCGGTTCTTCCGCAACTGCGCCGCATTTCTTACATGTGTATGACATGGCTCTTCTCCTTTCGGTTAGGATGAAATTAATGTATCTTGTAAACATAGTGGGCATAAAAACACGATTGTCAAGGAAAAAACAAGATCCGCTCCGCCGGATTCTATGGTCCGTTGACACCGTTTAAATCAAAAATCTGAGAAACCCGAACTTCAGTTCGCTATAGTATTGGACAAAATTTGAAAATTATTTTATGGAAGGTTGACAGAAGGAATGGAACGTCAATGATTCGCTATCGGAAAGGAATGCTGGTATGAAAAATGAGATGACGCAACTCGTCGCCGGTTTTTTATGGGAAACCGGCGCCATAAAAATTTCAGTGGACAAACCCTTTCAGATGACTTCCGGCAAATTCAGCCCTTTTTACATTGACTGCCGGTTGCTGATCTCCTTTCCCATTCAGAGGGATATAATCACTTTGTACGCCCAATGGGTCTGCGAGGAAAACCGGGTGGAGGCGGACTATTTGGCCGGCGGAGAAACCGCCGGGATCCCCTTTGCAGCGTGGCTGGCGGAAAAAACCGGCAAGCCGTTTGTTTACGTGCGCAAAAGCCCCAAGGGACACGGGTTGACTTCACAGATAGAGGGAAAGACAGAACCGGGGAAAACCGTGCTGCTCTATGAAGACTTAATCACCGATGGTAAAAGCAAGTTGAATTTTATTTCCGGCATTCGTCAGGCCGGATGCGGGGTGGAACACTGCCTGGTGATTCTGGATCGTCAGGAAGGGGGCGCACGGCTGCTGGCGGACCAAGGGGTGCAGCTCCACGCGCTTTTGACCATCGACAACTGTTTTGATGTGGGGCTGAAAAACGGCTTTTTATCCGCCAGAGATATGGATATCATCAACGGCTACAGAGAAAAAAGGCCGTCGTAGACTGTGAACCTAAATCTTGCAACTCGAACGCCAGTAGGCTACATTTTGCTTGCATTGCCCATCCATATTAACTAAAAACAGAACGCGTTCCGGGATGGGGCCGGAAAAACTTTTGCGAGGATAATAAGGACGAGATGAAAAAAGTAACTGTTGAAAAAGCTGTCGGGATGATTTTAGCCCACGATATTACCCGCATTGTGCCGGGAAAGTTTAAAGGTGTCGGATTTAAAAAGGGACATGTGGTGCAACAGCAGGATATTGCCGAACTGCTCAAGCTGGGCAAACAGCATCTTTTTGTCATGAACCTGCCCCAAACGCAGCTGCATGAAAATGACGCGGCCCTGAGGATTGCATCGGCCGTTTGCGGAGATTTTCTGGAGTGGACCCAGCCTTCCGAGGGAAAATCAAGCATCCGCGCCAGGATAGACGGCCTTCTAAAGGTCGATACCGCAGGTCTGCTGCGGATAAATAAGATCAATAAAATCATCCTGTCCACCTTGAAAAATAATTTCCCCTGCACAAAAGGCCAGACCGTGGCCGGAACCCGGATCATCCCATTGACCATTGCCAAAGGGAAAATCGAACGGCTCGAAGTCATCGCCGGAAAATATTATCCTGTCCTGCACATGGTGCCTTACAAGGTTTTCAGGGTGGGGGCCGTGGTGACCGGATCGGAGATTTATCAGGGCCTGATCAAGGACGGGTTCGATGACTATGTCGGGAAAAAAGTCGAAAGTTTCGGCTCCCGGGTCGTAAAAAAAATTTTAACGCCCGATGACCCCAAGATGATTGCGGCGGCCATCGCAGCCCTCAGTGAGTACGGGTGTGATTTGATCCTGACCACCGGCGGCCTTTCCGTTGATCCGGATGACGTGACCCAACAGGGCGTCCGGCGCCTGGGCGCAAAGATCATCGTCTATGGCGCCCCGATCCTTCCGGGCGCCATGTTCCTGTACGCCCGTTACAATAACATCCCCATACTCGGGTTGCCGGCCTGTGTTTATTACCATTCTTCAACCGTGTATGATCTCATGCTCCCCAGGGCGCTGGCCGGAGAAGAGATTACATCCGCTGAAATTGCCGAAATGGGCCACGGGGGGCTTTGCTTGAACTGCGAGACCTGCCGATATCCCGTCTGTCCGTTCGGAAAATAAACGAGAGGATACAGCCGTGTCAGCACTCAGACCCAGTCAGCTTGTTGTCGGAATCAAAGGCGCCGGAGAGATGGCCAGCGCCGTTGCCTGGCGGCTCCATCAGGCCAATATCCGCCAGATCTTTATGATGGAAATTGCCCGTCCCCTGGCCGTCCGGCGGAAGGTCTCCTATTGCGAGGCGATTTTTTCACATCAAATGGCCATCGAAGGCGTCCCGGCGGTAAAAACAGACGATGCCCGGCAGATCAGAACGGCATGGAAGCAGGGACGGATGGCGGTCATCATTGATCCGGGCTGGGCCATTGTCCGGGAGCTGCAGCCCCAGGTGCTGCTGGACGGTATTCTTGCCAAGACAAATCTGGGGACCCGGATGGACGAAGCGCCGCTGGTCATCGGTTTGGGACCGGGCTTTTGCGCCGGAGATGATGTCCACATGGTCATCGAGACGAACCGGGGCCATAACCTGGGACGGATTATCACCTCCGGAATCAGTGAAGCGAACACCGGCGTGCCGGGCAGTATCGGCGGGTACACCACCGAACGGGTGTTGCGGGCTCCCGCAGACGGTATTTTTCACTCCGAGCGGGAAATCGGAAATTCCATCCGGTCCGGAGAGGTTGTGGGTACCGTCGGTCAGGAAAAAGTCAAAGCGCAGATCAGCGGGGTCATCCGGGGGCTCATTCGATCCGGCAACACGGTTCCCAAGGGGATAAAATTAGGCGATATCGACCCGCGGCCCGATGCCGTATCCTACTGTGATACCATTTCCGACAAGGCAAGGGCCATCGGCGGCTCGGTTTTAGAGGCTGTTTTACGGGTTTACAATGGCTAGGGCCGCGGCCTCCCTGCGGCAAGCGCTGATGCTGGAAAACGGGGGGGTTATCAGCCTTGTGGGCAGCGGCGGAAAGACCAGCCTCATGTTCAGGGTCGCCCGGGAGCTATCCAAAGCCGGAGAGTCTGTCCTGACCACCACGACCACCCGGATATTCATGCCTGCCCGGGAGCAATCTTCCTCTGTAATACAATCTGACGATTACGAAGAAATACTTGATGTTGCATCAAAATACTTAAAGGAAACATCTCACCTTACCGTGGTTTCAGCCACCGGTTCCGATCCGGGGAAATTAAAAGGGCTGGAACCTGACACCGTTGATAAAATCTGGCAATCCGGTTTGTTTAGGTGGATCGTGGTGGAAGCGGACGGCGCGGCCGGAAGGCCTCTGAAAGCGCCGGCTGAACATGAACCCGTCATTCCCCTTTCCAGCAGATGGGTGGTGGGTGTCGTGGGGCTGGATGCGTTCAACCGGCCGCTGGAAGAAAAATGGGTTTTCAGGCCCGAGATTTTTGCACGGGTCAGCGGCCTTTCCCCGGGGGATTTGATTACGGCCGGGTCCATTTCCCGCGTGCTTCTTCACCCGGCGGGCATCTTCAAAGGATGCCCTTCGCATTCGGTTTCCATCGCCTTTTTAAACAAGGCGGACTCTCCCGGCCGGGTGGAGGCCGGGCGGAGCATCGCCAGGCTGCTGGCAGAGGATGGAAAAAACCGCTTGAACCGGATTGTCCTCGGAAAGGTATTGCGCGAACCGCCGGTGGTGGAATATTATTAAAACATAGTCTTAAGATTTAAGTTTGATGGTCTCGTAAAAAGTCGGTTTTCATCCTTTTTGTCATTCCATGCTTGACGCGGCACGTACTAAAGCTTTAGCGCTATCCAGTATTTAAATTTACTTAAAACTTAAATCTTAAAACTTAAATCTATCCCTTAAGCCTTCACGCGCAATCTGGCCTGTATGTCTCCGTTTGCAAAATGGTCTCCCTTCACGGCCCGTTCCGCTTCCTCTTCCAGCTCTTTATCCCATTGCCCCAAAGAGTAGCCATACCAGGGGGGCTCCGGATTCAGCTCCGGCAACCCCAGCTCTTCCCAGATCTTTCTCGCATTCTCCATGTATTCCTTTTTGGGCAGGGAGATGGGCGGATACGGTTCTTTTAAAATGGCATTGACCAAGAGCGCGGATTCATCCGCCGGATCGTGCAGCGATACGATGTCCTTGCTGTCCGATGCGCCGGAGAAAGGCGGGGCATGCCCTTTTTCCAGGCCTTTGACGATTTGCACGTCCAGGTGCGGTTTCATGCGGTAGCACATGGCCCACATGACCGCGTCGATGTTTTCCGGATCAATGTCCATGTCCACCGCCACCAGGATTTTCCCCACACCCTGGTGGAAGGTGGTGGCTGAAAAAAGCGCCCGCCAGACTTCCGATTCGCTGGGTTTGTCCATCTGCACAATAATGAATTTTCTCAGGTTGGTCAGCGGTTCATGCAGATGGACCCGCTTGACGGTCTTGATGCTGCAGGTGTTCCTAAGGTGGTTCAGGAACATGGGTTCATACCCCACCTTCTTGACGACGGAACTCTCGCTGGGTGTAACTTGACTGATCCATGAGACGTAAATGGCATCCTTTCGATGGGTGATGCAGGTGATTTCCATATAGGGGTTTATCTGTCTCGGGTGCATATATCCGTGGGACTCCCCGAAAGGGCCCTCAGGTTCCAGGTATTCGATGGAGATCTTGCCTTCGATGACGATTTCAGCATCCGCCGGCACGTCGATATCGACGGTTTTGCACTTGACCACGGGGATGGACTCACCCACCAGCCCGCCGGCGATGGCAATCTCGTCCACGCCAAGGGGGACCTTCTGTACGGCGGCATAAGATACCGCCGGGGGCGCCCCGATGACCAGGGCGGCTTCCAGGGGCACGCCCCTGGCCTTGCATTTTTCCCAGTGGACCACAATGTCCTGGCCCAGCCCGCTGGGGAAAACCCCTATTTTTCTGCGCCCCTTCATCTGGCCGCGATAGTTGCCCACATTACGAACGCCGGTCTCAATATCCCGTGTAAACCAGTGCGAGCAGGTTGAATAGGGGGCATTGTCAAACCCGGGGGTGGAGATGGGGACCGGGAAGCGATCCGTGCCGTTTCCTTCTTTGTCCAGCTCATCCCCGGTGATCACAACCTCCTGGCAGCGGGCCTTTTCCACTTTTCGGGGCAGGATGGACGAGGTCAGGGCCTTTTGCCAGACTTCACCGATTTCGTCCCGGCGGCACCCGACGCCGATACAGTATATTTCCGGGTTTGCGGCCAGGGCCCCCACCACCACCGGCATATCATATTTTTTCCCCTTGGCATCAATCACGTTCTCAAAGAAAAAAGCTTTCCGGTCTTTTTCCGCGATTCCCCCCCGATATTGCCACCTGACCAGCGGGTGCAGCTCCGTGTCCTTGTTGATTTCCCGGCTGACCCGGATCAGCAGCCCCTTTTCCTCCAGCAGGCGGATGTGTTCCCGCAGGTCTCTGTACTTTCTTTCACTCATGGCTTTTCTCCTGTGTTGCCCCCTTTGACCACAATCTTGACCTTGTCCCCATCTTTTATGTCAAGGGTCGTTTTTAACATGGCAGGCGCGATGATTTCGACAATATGAGTTCCGTGGATCCGGACATCTTCAGCCGGGATGATAATAGCGCCCGCAACCGAGTTTATGCATACGGGCAGGGTTTTTGCCGCACAAAAATCAGGATTCGGCGGAATCAGGCAGGCCCCCTCTTGCTTTTGTAAAGCCTCGATTATCGGGATGGACTCCGGTTCGATCTCAACATTCAGGGTGCCGGGATAAGGCTTGAATCCGAATTTTTCCAGGCACTGATCCTGGACCCAGTCCAGCTGGGTGAAATAGGACGCTTTTTGCAGTCCGCTGACAACCTTGCCGACCAGTATGTAATCGCTGCTCATTTCTTTTCGAACCATTTTTTCTTCTGGAAATCATCCGGGGATTCGGGCAGGTCCCCGCGCGTCATGCTGTTTAATTTTGCGATGATTTCATGATCCTCGCCCAACAGGGGGATCAGGGACTTTGTCGCCCTGCCGATGGTCTGGTCGCAGGATGCCTGGAATTTCTCCCGGTCCTCGGGCGGGATTTTTTCGTAGGCCGTAACGATGTGATCGACCCAGTTGGGCAAATAATTCGTATCGAGCTGCTCTCTGCGATAGACATACCCTTCGAACGCTCCCGCGGAAGCGGCAAACTCATAGATCTGTGTGTAAAGGTGCATGGGCATCTTCCTTTTTTTAAAATCCCGCCGGCAGGCTGCGGGGGCAGCGGGCGGGGTTGCGGTTCAGTATCCCGAATTAATGAGATTAAAATAGACAAAAAAGCTTTGGTTGTCAAACCTTCTTTTGAAAGGACCATGAAATGCCGGTGCCGCAGAAAAAATAGGGATATGGCATTATTGAGGTTTCCCCACTCAAGTAACTCATAAAAACAAGGAGGTGGCTCTTAAAAAAACGGCATTTTTCAGCAGCATTTTTCAGCTTGACACTTAGCCTGTATCCGGGGCATACTCCTTGCGTCAAAAAAGGTTTTCTCACCCGTTTCCGGCGCTGGCCCCAACAATGCAACTCTAAGGAATACGGTAATGTCAAGCACTGAATCGCAAATCGAACCGCAGCCCGGCCCGGATGGGATGAACCGAATTTGCGTTGAGGAGCACTGGACCAACAGTGACCTGGAGGATATCTTGCAGGCCCACCGGCAAAAAACCGGCCTGCCGCTGTTTCAAAAGGCCGGCCCCGGCCCCGCCGCGCTTGCCGATCTCAAGGCCAGGGAACAGGATTTCGAGCAGCACCGGTTGGCCCGGATGGATGCGGCCGGTGTTGCCGTCCAGGTGCTGGCCACCGGTTTTCCGGGCATTCAGGGGGTCCAGAAGGCCAATGATGCCGTCAGCGCAGCCAGAAAGGCCAATGATTTCCAGGCTGAGATCATCAACAGGTTTCCCGACCGGTATGCCGGTTTTGCCGCCCTGCCATTGCAAAATCCCCGGGCGGCCGCCGACGAGCTTGAGCGCACCGTAACCCAGCTCGGCTTCAAGGGGTCCATGATTCATGGCCACACCAACGGCGAGTATTTGGACGAGCGCAAGTTTCAGGTGGTGTGGGAGCGCACCGAGGTCCTGGGCGTTCCGCTCTATCTGCATATTGCCGAATCTTTGTGGTCCAGCAGGATATACGCGAACCATCCCGGATTGAAAAGGTGGAGCTGGGGGGCCGAAACCGCCAACCATGCATTAAAAATCATCTTCAGCGGCGTGTTCGATGATTTCCCCGGCGCGACGCTGATGCTGGGGCATCTGGGAGAGGCCCTGCCTTTCCTTCTGGGCCGTATCGACCAGAAGACGTCCGTGCCGCCCACCGCCCGAAAACTCAAAAAAGAGCCTTCCGAGTACATCAAGGAGAACATCATCGTTACCACCAGCGGCAAATACAGGCCGGAAGCGCTTCTCTGCACGATCAGCGCGCTGGGCGCCGACCGCGTACTGCTTGCGGCCGATTACCCCCACGGGGACATGCAAGATGCAGTTAAGCTTGTGGAAAATACCCCTTTGAGTGATGCCGACAAGGAAAAAATTTATTTTCGCAATGCGATGCATTGGTTAAAAACGGGCAAAGACCACACCGCTTGACATCCGCGTTCAGGTGGTGCTTCCCGGGGCATGATCAACCCGTCTGACCGACAAGGAGGAGGCAACATGAAAGGTATCGTGCAAATGAAAAGGATAACCAGGTTCTTAATATGGTTGAGCTTTACCGGGGGAATTGGGTTGAGCGGCGTTATGGGGGTGGATGCAGCCCCATCAGAAGAATTAAGACAGGTCATCGAAGGGGCCCAAAAGGAGGGCACCGTCACGGTGCAACTGCTGTCCAATTTCACGCAAAAATCCATGAGCCGCCTGGAACAGGAAATCAAAGGCAAGTTCGGCGTGAGCCTGAAAATCAAGTTCGTGCCCAGTATGAATTTCGGTAAATCCCTGACCAAGGTGATCATGGAGAACAAGGCCGGCGCCGTGCCGTCCGAGGATCTGGTGAGCCTGAGCAACCATATCGCCCGGGCCAACGAAGCCGGCGTTGTGGAGCAGGTGGAATGGTCCAAGATTCTCATCGAGGGCACAAATCCGGAGGTGGTGCTGGACACGCCGCTGGTGCGCGGCGGCATCGTCTATTTCACCGGCCATCTGGGCCTGATTTACAATCCTGAAAAAATCAAGGCCGGTGAGGTGCCCCGGAACATGGCCGATCTGGCCGATCCCAGATGGAAAAACAAAGGGGGCGTTACCGGCAGCCAGAATTCTTACGTGCGGTGGGCCTTTGTTCTGGGCAAGGAAAAAATGTTCAATGCCCTGCGCGACACCCTGAAAAACGGGGTCATCCAGGGCCGCTATCCGGATCTGTTGAACCGCTATGTGCTGGGCGAGGTGTCCTGGATCCTGATCACCAGCGCGTTTCTCAAGAGCGCCCAGGACAAGGGTGTGCCGGCGGCCTGGCAGAGTCTTGATCTGTCCGATGTGTCTGATTTCGCCGCGGTCGTCATCAAGGGGGCAGCGCATCCCAATGCCGCCAAACTCATCGCGCTTTACCTGGCAAGCCCCCAGGGTGCAAAATTTGTGCTCGAGGAAGGCGGCGCCGGCAATGCATACTACCCGGGCAATTATGAGCACGACATCCGGATGCAAGACCGAAAACAGGGCATTCCCGAGTCTTTTGGCACGCGCGATACGAAAATACTGGAGTTTTCCGTCTCAAAAGAGGGCAGCAATTGGATCAAGGAAGTCCGTTTGATGCAGCAATCCGGCGGGACGAGCGGGGCAGGGAGCAAAAAGAAAAAATAATCCAGATGCCCGGCACCGGACCGGCGGGGACAGCGCAATGAAGAAAATCATCGGATCCTATCATGTGGCGGAATCGCATACACCACCCCCCTGTTATGACCGCCCGCCCGCCTTCGACACCCTGAAGCAGGACCGGGACGTGATGGTCCCCATGCGTGACGGCGTGCATCTGTGTGTCGATATCTACCGTCCCGATGCCCCGGAGAAGTTCCCGGCGCTGCTGGCTATCGCCCCTCACAACAAGGACCTGCAGGCGCCGGAGGCCGCCGAGGCATCCGGACCCCAGCCGGCGTGGTCTCCTTTGTGGCTGGGAGCGCAGGAAGCCGGAGACACGCGGTTTCTGGTGTCCCGCGGGTATGCGCATGTGATCGGCAATGTCCGGGGCGTGGGCAAATCAGAAGACGGCGGTTCTGCCGCGTGGGACTGCTACGACCTGATCGAGTGGATCGCCGGGCAGCCGTGGTGCGACGGCAGCATCGGAATGGTGGGGATATCCATTTTTGCCGGCCTGCAGTGGCAGGCCGCCATGCAGCAGCCGCCCCACCTGAAGGCCATATTCCCCTATGATGCCCATGCCGCCTATGGTGAACGCGATCGAAACCCGGGCGGAGTGATCCATGTGATGGGATATCTGACCTCACAGCTTTCCGTCGAGCATCATACGAGCGGCAGGCCCGGGCCGCTTCCGCCCGAACTGGAGCGGCGCTGGCAAGAGGCGCTGAAAAACCCGGACTACAGGATGTACGGCCACCTGTACAACGTCCTCACCCAGAAAGGGCAGCATGAACCGCGCACCTTCAAGCAGCTTTTAGACCCATACGACAATAAGGCGGGCGTGGAAAGGACAGAAGCCAATTTCAAAAGGATCAAGGTGCCGGCCTACACGGGCGCCGGGTGGTACGCTTATACTTACAAGACGCATCTGCAGGGATGCCAGCACTGGTATTCCGGCATAAAGGCGCCCAAGAAAATGCTGTTCACCGGCCCGGCTCACCTGGAACGGCCCTTTAATTCATTCCACAGTGAAATCCTGAGGTGGTATGACTACTGGCTTAAGGGCATCGACACCGGCATCATGGACGAGCCCCCGGTCAAGATGTGGGTCATGGGCGCCAACGCGTGGTATCATGCCGATGACTGGCCGGTCCCCGGCATTAAATGGACCCCGTATTATCTGCACAGCTGGGAGCGGTTGCGCGAAGAACCTTTCACGCCCTCCAGCCGCGACAGCGGATACGAAGCGCCCGACGCCTTTGTTCAGATGCCTGCCTCTCAGACAAGGAAAGTCGAAGGGCTCAGATACATGACCGACCCTTTGCCCGAAGATATTTTGATTGCCGGGCCGGGGGTTTTACGCCTGTATGCTTCCATCGATCAAGCGGATACCAACTGGATCATCGTGCTCAAGGATGTGGGCCCGGACGGGTCGGTCAGAACGGCCAGGGAGGGGGAAACCTTCCTGCCTTCCGGCCTTTTCGAACGGGAAGTGACGCGGGGATGGCTGAAAGCGTCCCTGCGCGCCCTGGACCCGGAAAGGTCCAAACCCTGGAAGCCTTGGCACCTGCTGACCCGGGAAAGCCGGAAGCCGGTGGTGCCGGGTGAAATAAACGAATATGCGGTTGAGATCCTTGCCACGGCCAACCTGTTCAAGAAAGGGCATCGAATCTGTCTGGAAATCACCAGCATGGATCTGCCCACCGGCACGGCGGGTTTTACCAATGTCGAATATATTCCATACCATGTGTGCAGCAGCCAAACAACGCTCCATAAAATCTACCACAATGAGAAATATCCATCCTGTCTGCTGCTGCCCGTCGTTTTGGAAGATAGCCCCTTGGATCCTTGAACCCTCTTGCCCGGGTACACCGGGCTGAAAAATGAAAAGGGAATGGAAAAATGTTCGAATTCACCATGCAAGAGCGTGACCGGCGCTGGCAAAAGGTTCGCGGGGAAATGGCGGCCCGTGATCTCGGCGCCCTGGTCGTGTGGGACTCCTTTGGCGGTCATGGCCGGTATAATGCCAATTTGAGGTACCTGTCCGATTGTAAAACCGAAGGCTATCTGGTTTTTCCCCTCGAAGCCGAGCCCGTGCTCGTTATTTTTTTAAGATCCGCCCGGTCCCCGTGGGTCGCCCAGCGCCGGACCGGCCACCCGAACTATTCAGAAACCATCGCGGAAATCCTGCAGGAACTGCGTCTTGAAAAGGCCGGCATCGGCATCGTGAGTCTATCGGGGTATTACGGCCAGATGGGCGGATTCCCCCATGCGACCTACAGGTCTCTGGCCGCCAGCTTGCCCGGAGCCCGGTTTGAAGATGCCACGGATATTCTTGAGGAGGCCAGAAGGGTCAAAAGCGACGAGGAGATCCGGTGCATCGAGCTCGGCTGCGCGGCGGCCAACAGGGTCATCGGGGCGGTGGCGGACACGGCCGGAGCGGGCGCCACGGACCACGAGGTCAGGGCGACAATTATGGATACCCTCTTTCGCAGCGGCTGCGAACCGGCTTCCATGCTTCTTTATTCCTCGGGAAAGGCCATGTCCGGCCCCGGGGGAGGCGGTCATTTTGAATCAGGCGGCGACAGGTCGCTGGAGCCCGGCGACGTCATACTGACCGAGTTTGACGCCCAATATCATGGATATGTCGCGCAGCACAATCAGCCTTTTTCGGTGGGAGAACCCGACAGGCAGTGGCGGGAGATTTTCCGTGTTGCTTCAGAGGCATACCATAACGGCCTGGATAAACTGAAACCCGGGATCACCGTCGGCCGGCTGGACGAAGCCTTTCTGTCGGTCATAAGGGCGTCCGGATATGTGGCCGGGTACCCGCAGTTTCACAACAGCGGTCTGGGCGGCGTAGAGGAGCCTATCGGCGCCTTTACGACCCAGCCGGGTTACAAGCCCAAGACGAGCCCTTTCATGGTAGTACTATCTTGATTTATATATTATTGTATTCTTAGCAAATAAAAGCTTTTACTTCCTATAACATGAGCAATTGCCCATCATTTCAAGCAAGAATGCAAGTTCAAAACTGCTGTAATTATCTCATTCACCCAGGGTATTCCTGAACATTGGAAGCCGGGTTTGAGCGGGCAACACAATGTAGGATCCAATTTATTGAATATAATCAGCTTGCTATCATCACCTTGAAAGG
>JAUYIZ010000303.1 GCA_030688615.1 Desulfobacterales bacterium
ACATCGGCTAATCCCTTTTTTTTCGCAAAATCAACGATTGTGCCCGTAATTGTGCCCGTGAAGTTTTGGAAGTATTCATCCTGGCGCTGGGCAGCGAGTCGTAAATCCCTTTCGTCGACGATGTTATACCGCTCAAATACCGACCTGGTTTTGTGCCCAGAAATTGTCATGGCTACTTTCTCAAGAATACCGGCTCTTACCATATTACGAACTGCCGTTCGTCTCAAGTCATGGAACAATTTTCGTGGCACTTTGCTTTCCTTAAATGCTTTGTTCCAGGCAAAACGGAATTCCTTGATTTTATCGTTACCCCTTTTGTTCAGGAACACATAGGGCAGAAGCACCTTTGAGCTTTTTCGCGTCTCCCAAAGTTGTTTGAAAATTTCCCTGAGTTCGGAGTCGAGGTAAACCAAACGACCTCCTTTGTCCTTAGTTTTGCCAACATCAATGCGTACCCTCCAATTGAGTCGGTCAACTTGCTGCCAAGTCAAATTGGCAATTTCCTGGAACCGCCAGCCAAATTTGTACCCAAAGCTCGTCGGTGGCTTGAGATAGCAGGGCAGGGCGTCACGGAAATTAATAAACTCGTCGTGTTCCGATGTCGGTCTGAGTTTGAACAACCTTGCGTTGCCGTATTACAGCCATGAAAAATACGATACGGCCAAGTCACTTTTTATCCGATCGTTGTCACTACGAGAAAAGGCCCTGGGAGCGGAACATCCATATTTGCTGAGCATCCTGCAAAATACAGCACGCGTTCACCAGGCTCTCGGGGATTATGCAGCAGCTATACCTTACGCTAATCGCTCTCTGGAAATCAGCGTAAAACAGCTCTCAGCGCGCCACAGGAGTATTTTTACACGCTCTGTCAGCCTGATTATGCAATGATTTCTGATAGTAATAAATCGCCACCCTAACCACCACAACCATCCCGCCTTATTAACCGCACCAATTTCCCTTTTACGTGCTTTATCATCTTTTTATTTGGTGGGATGGTTTCCATACGGGGCGGGCTGCTTGTTTGAGGGACGGCTGATTGGTCTGGAGCAGAGATGGGTTATGGGGCAGCGTTACGCATCGAGATGACAGAATTGGAAATCGAGTTAAAATTTCGGTTGATATAGTGAAATCGCCAGAATCGGCGATTTAGGGGTCTTTCGACAGGCTAATCGTTAAGATTGAATGCGGTTTTTCGATCGTATCAGAAAAGACTGGATGCGTATTAAAGCTTTAGGAGACCCAGTTGTCAAAATCCGGCCTGACATCAGGGAATCAGTACCACACGAAACCCCAGCCCCGGTCCGGTATAATCTCCGGGGAAGCCAAACCGTCTGGCACAGCGCACGCCCCAGGCATCGAGATTCCAGCTTCCCCCTCTAAGAGCCCATTCTTCACTCCTATCGGAGCAAACAGGATTGTTGGGATGATGTCGCTGGTAGGCATCCGCACGAAAAGTATCCAAACACCATTCCCAAACATTGCCGCTCATATCATAAATCCCCAGACCGTTTGGCGCGATCGTTCCCACCGGATGGGCCATGCCACCGCTGTTTTCATTGTACCAGGCAACCCGACCAACAACGTTGCCGCCTGCATACATCTCTTCCTTTCCACCGCTTCTGGCAGCAAATTCCCATTGGGCCTCTGAAGGGAGCTGAAACGTATGTTTTTGTTCATTTGCTTCGGACAGTTTTTTGATAAACACCTGTATATCGCTCCGGGAGATCTGCTCGACCGGCAACCTGTCTCCTTGAAAATAAGATGGATTGTCTGCAATCAGGCTTTTCCACTGGCCTTGGGTAACCGGATATTTACCGATATAAAACGGATCCAATTGGACGCGGTGGATCGGCTTTTCATTTTCAATTCCTTCGTTAAACGTATCACCCATCATGAAAATTCCACCGGGCACAAATATAAATTCCATACCGGTAGCCGTTTCTTTGAATACCTTCTGCAACGCGACGGATTCCTTAGGGGAGGACTCACATACCAGACAGTTAGAATGGCCCTGTAAAATTCGTCGTCCACATGACTGACAAACCAGTCGACTGCCACACTTCGAGCAAATCTTCCAGGTTTCCTCTACCGGAACACGGCATTGTGGGCATGTCAATGCACCGAGTGACGTCTCGCAAACAGGACAAAACCGCCAATGTTCTTGGATGGGTTCGCCGCACACCGAACACACGGATTTTGTTGTGCTGATCTCAGCCATTGGTTTGTTTTCCCCCGGACAATATAGGTGTTCCGAATTCTTTATTTTCAGCAACGATAGTGTTTCCAGGCCTTTTAGTCAACTCGATTTGAAACACCGAATTGCGTCTAATGCTTGGGCCTTATTTCCCTTTGGGAACGTTTGAACGGACCGACAGCACCTGTCTGCGCAGGTTAGATTTCATATTATAAATTATTCAGAGGTGCCCGTGCGATGATGACCACCTGCGTCAGGAGCTCGGTGTGCGCCCGCTTGAACTGAGCCCAGTCGATTGACATCGCGATGTCGTCTTCCGCATCAGTGAAAGAGGCCGCGCGTAAACTCTGGTCCAGCTGGTAACCGAGTTTCTCGAGCATCCGGTGCGAGGCGATGTTCATCGGAATAATCGTGGCGTAGATGCGCTCGAATCCGAGCACACGCAGGGCTGCAATGTGCATCATTGCCGCATAGCGTGTACCGAGGCCACGGCTCTGCTGGGTGCGTGAACCGATCAGGATGGCGAATTCAGCCTCCGACCCAGTGACGTTCCGGAAGTCCGCGTCACCCATCAACACCCCATCCTGTTCTAACAAGAATGTGCGACCGCCGTTGGTGCGCAAGGCTTGGTACGTTTCCACGACTTCGAGGGCGGTCAGATCGCGCGTGTTTGTCAACATCGCGGAATTATGACTGTCATTGTAGAAAGCCGCGAGCAAAGGGGCAGCGGTCAAGACCTCCGTCTGGGTCGGCTCAAAGACGCGCAGCGTCCCCTGCGCCAAGGGGGCCTCGATGGACCAGAGTGTTTCGGCAAGCATGTTGTCTATTAGATCTCCGCTACGCTGCGATATCCCGTCAATATCACAGAACCAGTCAGATTGCATATTTATTGAGAGTATTGCCGGATTCACTACAGCTCTTTTCATTACAGATATCATAATTGTTGATCGCCAAGTCAAGTTAAATCTTAAAATGCTGAAGCAAGGTTCGATTCATGGGGCTGACTCAAAGACATAGTTAATGGGACTGACCTTCGCTCTGAGATGACGAGGGGCTGCTTTGCAGCTCAGCTTAGCTTCCCTGAGCAGTCATCACTGGATTGGAAGGCGGTCTGAATGGTGCTGGTTTAGCGTGCTGATTTAATAGTATAAATATCATACTGTTATCATGGTAGGGTAGATCCAAATAGGGT
>JAUYIZ010000193.1 GCA_030688615.1 Desulfobacterales bacterium
CTATTGCATCAGCTTTCCTGATTTTACTTTCTCGGATGAAACCGGTCCGGAAAAAGAAGCGCCCCTCCAGGAGCAGGTGCTGATGCTTCATTATCTGCTGGCCCCGAACCCTTCTGCGGGACCGGAGAACTGGATCGCCTACCGGGAAATTCCCGGCGCCTCTTTTTATTTTGCCGCGTTCGGCAAACGGGCCATCGACCCTTTGAAAAAGGCTTTCGGTCAAAATATTTCAGGTCTGGCCGCATCCGCCGGCCGGTTGGGCGGCAGGTCCATCCGGACCGGGGACGCAGGTTTTACCTTCCATGTTTTTCCCCACGTGCCGGTACAACTTATTTTATGGCAAGGGGACGATGAATTTGCGCCCGAAGCCAATATCCTGTTTGACAAAAGCATCGGCGAAATCCTGCTGCCGGAAGACATCGCCTGGCTTTCGGGAATGCTTGTCTATCGATTGATCAGCTCTTGATCCTCAGCTTTGCCAGCTTTTCCCCGGTCTGATAGTGTTCCCTTTGCAGGGCAAGCTCGGCCTCGGCCTGGTTCTCTTCGGTCCAGTAGCCCAGGGAATACCCGTGCCAGGGGGCCTTGGGCTTCAGGGGCGGCAAGCCTATCCTTTCCCAGATCTGCCTGGCCCTTTCCATAAAGTCCTTGCGGGGAAGCGACACGGGCGGATAGGCCCACTTGCGGGTGGCATCGATCAGCAACGCGGAAGCTCCGCCGGGCGAAGGATAGATCCGCTCGTGCATCGGGGCGTCCGGCGGCGCCGTGGAGGGATCCAGCAGGGATGTTTTTCCCTGGTAAATTTTGGTGTCCCGGTGGGCCTGCACCCGGAAGCCCATGGCCCAGTTGACCGCATCGGCGTCCCTGGAATCGATGTCCTCGTCCACGGCGACGATGAATTTCGGGTACGCCGCTTCAAAGGAAGCGGCCGCGTTCAGGGCCAGCCACGGATGGGAGGGGTGGGTGTTTTTAAGCCGGATCACGCAGTAGGTCGCGCTGCCGCCGCTTTCAAAAAAAACCACGTCCATGACCCCGGGGATGTTGCACTGATGTTTTAAAAACCGCGTGTACACCGCCTCATACCCGATCTGCCTTATTTTACTGCTTTCGCTGGGCGGGAACTGGCTCAGAAAAGCGTTATAGATCGCACCCTTGCGGTGGGAAAAGCAGGTAATTTCAAAATAAGGGCTTAATTCCTCTGCGCCCATATAGCCGGTAAATTCGCCGAACGGGGCTTCCCGTTCCCGGGAATCCGTGGGGAACCTGCCCTCGATGACGATTTCCGCGGTGGCGGGCACTTCGATGTCCACGGTGCGGCATTTTACCAGCTGCACCGGCTCGCCGGCGATGCCCCCGGCCACGGCATATTCATCGGTGCCGTAAGGAATCTTGCTCACGCCGACAAAACCGATGTTGGGACTGGCGCCGATCACGATGGCCGCCTCGAGGGGGATCCCCTTTTCCCTGCACAGCTGCCAGTGGACATGAAGATGCTGGGACCCCAGGCAGCAGACACCGGTTCGGGTCGGGCTTTTAATCATGGCCCGGTAGTTGCCGATATTTCGAACCCCGGTCTCAACGTCCTTGCTGACCCAGTTGGCGCAGGTAAGATACGGCGCATTGTCAAACCCCGGGGTGGATATGGGCACGGGAAACTCCCCCAGCCCCCCGTGTTCCAGTAATTTGTCCCCCATGTGGATCTCTTCTTGAACCGGGCCGCTGCCGACCATTATGGGCTCGATAAGCGTGCGCTGCGCAATGGCCCACCTTTCCATGATTTCTTCGGGCCGGCACTGCATCCCGATGGCGTAAATCTCTCTGGATGCGGCATGGCTTGCCACCAGCACCGGCATGTCGTATCTCTTGTTTTTGCTGTCCACGACTTTTTCAAACAGAAACGCCTTACGCTCTGCTTCCGCAAGACCGCGGAACTGCCACCTGACCAGCGGCATCAGTTCGGTGTCCAGGTTGATTTCATCGGAGATCTTTACCAGCTTGCCGTTTGATTCCAACGCTGCAATATGCTCTCTTAAGTCTTTATAGTACACGGCTACCCCCTTTTTGTGTTCTCGCTGTTGCGCTTCATATGGAAAGTTGTCTGCCTGGTGTTGAAACGAAGCTGCTCTTGACGGTCGGCGGAACGCACGACAATCGTGCGGATCACAAGGCCCTGGAGCACCTGAAGGGGCACCTCCACGCCGGCCGGCCCCAGCGCCCATGTTTGACGGTAAAAATCCGCCAGCCCCGTCACGGGCTTTTCCTTCACAGCCAGAACCAGATCCCCGGGGCGGATGCCGGCCTTTTCCGAAGGGCCGTCGGAGGAAACCCCCAGCACAAACACCCGGCCATGAATTTCCTCCGACCGGATTCCCAGCCAGGGCCGCGAAGACTTTTCGGGCCGTCCGGAACTTATCAGGTCCGCAAGAATCGGTTTCAACAGGTCGATGGGAACGAACATATTGGCAGCCAGCAGTCCGAGACCGGCAATATTCACCTGGGATATCAAGGACCCGATTCCCACCAGCCGGCCCCTGCGGTCAATCAGTGCCGCGCCGCCGTAGTCGTCATAGGACGGGGCGATAAAGATCGCCCGGTCCAGCAGATACTCCCAGGCACCGGCAAACTCGCTCAGGGAAACAACCCGAACGCCCTGGGCCGCCTGCCGCCCGCCATAACCGGCCACCACGAGAGGCTCTCCTTCTGCCAGCCGAGCAGAATCGCCCAGCTCCATCACCGGGACCTTGAGGGGCCGGGCCGCCTTTAACAGGCCGAACCCGGTATGATGGTCATAGCCCACGACCGAAGCCTGGACCGCCTGGCCGTCCCCCCCGGTGATTTCCACCTCGGCAGCCTCCAGAATCAGATAGCCGATCGTAAGCACGTGGCCCTTGGCATCGATCGCCACCCCGTTTCCTTCCCGTTCCAGGCCCAGCCGCGCTGCCGAACGGGCCGTCTCGGGCACGGTGGCGCGCACCCTTACAATGGCCCCCAGTGTCGCATCCACATCGGTCTGGGCCGCTGCGGTCCCGCTCGAACACATCCATAGAATCAGCAATGAGATCAGGCACTGTTTTTTCATACCACCCCTCCCCTGTTACGTTTTCATTTGAAGCGCACCGTCCGCGGGGTTGCCAAACCCCCATTTATTCGTTATTGTATTCTATCATGCGCCGGTTAATCGGAAAAGCACTAAACTCACTCGTCTGAAGGAATAGGGACATGGCTTCCGAAAAATTAGCTTTTATCGAGATAAACCCGCAGGCAAAACCCACCGCCGCCATTATCTGGCTTCATGGATTGG
>JAUYIZ010000323.1 GCA_030688615.1 Desulfobacterales bacterium
TCTCAAAATCGTGAAAAATGTGTGCCAAAAAGGCACAGAAAAAAAAACCGCTTGACAAAACAATAAAACCTGATACAGTGACCCCACTTATGGTTACATTGGGAACAATTAATCAGTAGGGATGATAAATGAAAGAACCGAAACCCCTCGAAATTATTCTACAAAAGCCCCTAACCCCCAAGCAGCGCAGATATGTCGATTGTTACGATGGCGACGTAAAAAGGTCAGCCAACGAAGCTGGGATATCATACCAGTACGCAAAAGAGTTACATACTAAAACATACTATGCCCACGTAATGATTGCACTTATAGAGGTTAATGAGGCTGTAAGCAAGGCGTCTATCATGTCTAAGCAGGAACGTCAAGAGTTCTGGACAGCCATGACAAAAACAGCAGAGAAGGATAGCGATAAGCTCAAAGCCTCCGAACTCCTGGGCCGGTCCTGCGCCGATTTCATCGACAAACGGGAAATTATATTTCCGGGGATCGGAGCCATTGATCTGACAACCTTAATTTTAAAAGTCACGGAAAAAAATGAACAGCAGCCTGGCTGAAAAAACCGAAATGGTGCTGAACGCATGGTATCACAGCGTCTACCGTTTTGTTACAGAAGCCCTGCGAATCGAACCCACAGATCAGCAAGAAAAAGTCCTGCATGCAATCAAGCCCGGAGCCCATATTTCTGTCAGGTCCGGACATGGGGTAGGCAAAACCGCACTTCTTTCCTGGGTGATTTTATGGTTTCTATGCACACGCTTTGACGCGCGAATCCCCGCAACAGCGTCGACACATTCCCAGCTCCGGGATATTCTATGGCCCGAGATCGCTAAATGGATCAGCCACCTGCCTGCTCAATATCAAAACGCGCTTGAGTGGCAGACAGAACGAATTTTGTGGAAGGATAGGCGGGAAACATGGTTTGCAGTAGCCAGGACGGCCCGTAAAGAAGCCCCCGACGCACTACAGGGGTTTCATGGTGAGAACCTGATGTTCATCGTGGACGAGGCCCCAGGTGTCCCAGACAGCATATTTGAGGTGGCTGAGGGCGCAATCACCAAAGCTAACGCCATTTCGATTTTGACCGGCAACCCAACCAGGCTATCGGGTGAATTTTACCGGTCTCATAATCAAGACCGGCATCTATGGCAGACATTCCATTTTTCATCGGTGCTTTCAACCTTGGTGTCTTCGGCGTATGCGGATCGTATCGCATCAAAGTACGGCAAGGATTCAGATGTTTATCGGGTTCGGGTCGAGGGCGACTTTCCTTTATCCGAGTCAGACACTTTTATCCCGCTGACGCTGGTGGAAGAAGCCCGGTTGCGCGAAACCGCGGATACTGGTAAGGTGATATGGGGTGTCGATCCGGCCCGGTTCGGCGATGATTCGTCGGCCCTGGTCAAAAGGACAGGCATGAATGTCACTGAGGTATCCAGTATACGCAAACGAGATACGATGTATGTGTCCGGCTGGGTGGCCCAGCAGGCCAGGGAAGAGAAGCCAGATAGGATAATGATCGACGTTATCGGGATCGGCGCCGGAGTTTTCGACAGGCTATACGAGCTGGATTTCCCTGTTTTTGCCGTGAACGTGGCGGAAAAGGCTACAAACAGCGAAGAATATGCACGGTTACGGGACGAATTATGGGGAAACACGAAAGACGCGTTAAAGGAAGGACTGAAGCTCCCGGACGATGAAGAGCTCCTGGGACAATTATCATCACCGAAATATAAGTTCGATTCGGCCGGGAGGTTCGTAATTGAGAGCAAGGATGATATGAAAAAGCGCGGCGTGGATTCACCGGACCGAGCTGATGCGTTGTGCCTGTCGTTTTATGTTCCGAAACTTTTGTACCCGGATATTTAAGGAGGATTATGAAAAATAGCATTTGTGTAACGATCAGAAAAGATATATTTGCAGATAGAAGTTTTAGGTTTCGGGAATATCGGCAGAATGTCAAGACAGGGACTGCTCAAGCGGACCCGTACCGCCAGGCGTATCAAAGAATTAAACGGCTGTCTCATATAGCACAACAGTCCCATCCGCCGGCGCTGCCATTGGGTAAGCGTCATAATGGAGAATCCCTGGAGTATTTCAAGCAGCGTCGGAAGGTTTGTAACGCCAGGCGACGAGCGAGGGAAAAACAAATTACCCCGCCCGTGGAGGGTGTGAGCCTTTGTGTTTTATAATCAGCTACTTATAAAAATGACTATTTTATGGAAAAACATCCTACCGATATAAGAGTTGCCATCGTAGCCCTGGATCGCCTCAACAGCCTCCCGGGTTATTTTTTGATTATGGGCGACGATACTCAATCAGATCCTACGAAGATCCAGGATCGCCTGGCCGGCATCAACAGGCCGCCTCTTCTTAAATTCATTATCGAGCAGTCGTTCACATCTACAACCGAAATGTTTGATTCCCTGATATCCCTGGAGCCCGAGTATAGGTATAACACGATTTACACCGAGCCCCCGGACATCAATCAGGTCCCGTCCGGGTTCATCCTGCGCCTGCACGGTGCTGTGAATGCGTCGATTCCGTGGGTGAGGCATGGCCCTGCGCTTTATGCCGATGACCCGGCAGAGGGCGTTTCGCTGCTCGACGATTGGGCAGGAAGGTACAGCTTCCCCAAGGATTCGGTCATAAGACGTCAATTACGCGATTTGGGGCCGGATAACTTCGAAGATAAGTTCTACGCATTTACGGCGCTCAGGTATCTCCTGGCCGGGTTCAAGTTTGAAAAATCGGAACGGATTGAGAACGTGGCGATGGCAAGGATGGCGGCACAGATCAAGATTATACCTAAACTTGACCCTGCGTCGAAGTCTGCGGCGAAGGAATTCCGGCATATCCAGGAGCATTTAATGGATGAACAACATTTTGGGAGGTGGTGGGGGTGAAAGATGGCACCGGAGGCGTTTGATCAATGTGTCGCCAATAAAGGCAAGATGGTAACGAAGAGTTTACCCGAGGGGCAATTTGTCTATGGATGTAGCCCGGACGGTGGAAAGACCTGGATATGGGGCGAGGTTAAGAAAAAAGTCACGTTGAAGGAGGCCCATAAAAAGAATGCTAAGTCCTGATACCAAAACGCTGGTCCGCATCATAAAAAGGACGATCAAGTTCATGCTGGGGCTGTTACAGCGATGGGAGGAAGGAAAGGATGTATAGAAATAACTCTTGACAGACGATTTTTAACCTGATAATGGGGTAAACAGATGAACAATTATCGTCGTACACCAGAAGGCAATAATACCATGGAATAACCCTTAATCCATAAGGTCCTATGCCTCTTTAATTAAGCCCATAGGACAACGCCGGTTCAGCTTCAAACGAAAAGCCTCCCGGAATTGATTAGCAAATTCGTGCTTGTCGATTCCGTGGGGCTTTTTTTATTTTGAAAAGGCAAACATGCTTGAAAGAATTCTGTTAGCAGCCATCGCCATTTCACTGATTATCCTGATTGTTTATATCCTTCACCACGCCAAGAAAGAACGCGATGTCCTGATTTCTGCCATCATGGCAAAAAGCCTACCTGAACATTCTGCCGCACAGGTTCAGATGTCGGCAAAAATTAAAGACACCATCGCAAAGATTAAGGCGGAGAACCAGCTTGCCATTGATAATGAGAAGATAATTAGAGGACAAGGGATACCTGTTACGTGATGGAAGATGGGAAAATATTACAGGATTTCGATCATATCTTCAGAACCACGCCGGACGTCTCGGAAAGAATCCGCGAGGTAACATGGTTCCGGAATATTCTGTTCTTCCTGGGCGAACAATGGGTATCATGGTTGACAGATGCAAATACATTCGGTGCTCGTGGCCGAGCCAATCCAAACGATCCGGTAACTGTCGCAAACAATATCCGCGATTATGTACGATCCATGAAAGCTCTCATTCTGAACAAGCAATATATTCCCCGGATATGGCCCAACAGCGAGGAACAGAAAGACAAGGACGCTGCGGACCTGGGCGCAAAAGTCCTGAAATGGCTGGCCAGCCTGCAATGCAACGCTTTGGAGGACGTAAAGGAAAACATAGCCCTGTGGATGATACTCACGGGTAACGGGTTTGGCCGAACGTACGCCGGCAAGGACACTGGCAATTACATCCTGGACGCAAAAGGAAATTCGATAATCCGGGGCGATGTTGTCGATGAATCAATTATTCCGTTCAATGTTCATGTTCCAACCCTGGGTGATACACTGAGAAAAAAAGCCTATGTCGGAATCAAAGGTCTCAAGGAAACCGAATGGATTGAGGATATTTTCAAGGTAATTTTAAAAACCGGGAACGAAAACGCATTTCCGTCTGCCATTGAAAGCCAGCTCATGACCCTGGTTGCGAACGTGAGTCCGTGGAAAGGACGAAGTTTGGAAGGTGGCGGGGGCTTAACAAATCTGGACAATACAAAACTAACTCTTTTCAAAGAAGTCGAATACCGTCCTACTCTCAAATATCCGAAGGGAAGATATATCGCGGTCGCAGGTGGCCAGGTCTTGATTAACAAAGAAGAAATGCCGATCAAGGTTACTGAAGACGGAGATTGGGAATACACGGTAACGGAATTCAAGTACAATCACACACCCGGGTCGTTCTGGGCGACATCCGGGATTGACGACCTGATTTCTCCACAGATCACGATCAACGAGGTGGATCAGGCATTAATGACCAACCGCAAAGATCTTGGGCGCCCGTTTGTGCTGACACCTATGGATCTGATTCTAAGACGAAAATCAAACGAAGGCCAGAATTTCCTTTCAATGGAGTGGGACCCGTTGCTTTCAAACGGACAAAAGCCCGAAGTCGTCAGAGGAACGCCATATCCCGAGCAAATCCTGAAAGAACGTGAAATCAATACCGAAACCATCCAGAACGCAGCCGGAGATCCAAAGAACATTCTGCGTGGCAAGACGCCAACCAAGCAGGCCTCCGGGGTTCTGGTGGATATTCTTCGTGAATCGGCAGAGTTGGGGCACACTCCGGACATCGAGCGGTTTTACAGGTCATGGAACCGTATGAACAAGAAACAGTTGATGGTTGCGCAGGAGTTATTCACGGAAACCAGGCTGTTAAAGATTGCCGGGGAAGGTAGTGAGATCATTATCAGGGGATTCAAGGGTTCGGATTTACGCAACAATACCGACGTGAGACTTGAAAAGGACAGTGGCGTATCGACAACCAGGGCAGGGCAGAATCAATTCATTATGGATCTGGTGTCGAACAATTTCTTTGGAGTTATATCAGAGCAGCCCAAGGTTCAATATGAGCTGATGAGACGGTTTGGAATGTCATGGATACCGGTTGAAACGAGTGTGCATGAAGAAAGGGCCGGCATGGAGAACAGCGTTATCGGCGAAGCCACACAGAACAACATTATCGCAAACAAAGACAACAATGGCCAAATTGTTGCGATTTCGTTACCTGGAATATTTACGGTGGCCGGAACCCCTCAGACGGGGGAAGAAGAAGTCACAGGTAACGATCCATATTTCAAATATGACGACCATAAGGTTCATTACGATTCACATACGAACGTTATTTTGAGTTGCGGATTTAAAGCCTGGCCGCCTGAAAACCAAATGATCCTGATTAATCATACTGATGTCCATCATTTTCAGGTTGTTCAGGCGCAACAAGCAGCCATGCAACAGCAGATGATGTTAGAGGGCAAGGTGTCTCAACATCCCGCAGGTGGTCAGTCAAATGAAGTTCCAGCAGGATAAGGAGGGGGAAATGGGAAAAGAAAAACAAGCAAGTTTAAAAGTGGCAAAAGGAATCAATGATCCGAAGGCCGTCATTGCCGAATACCATGTCACAGCCCATGCCGATGGTTCGGTTGCGATTCATGGCCCTATCGACAACCTGTTGATGTATATGGATATCATGAACGCTGCGGAAAAGGGCGTAATCAAACACACTTCCGACCGAATAGCAAGGGCAGGGGCGCAAAACAAAGTAATTGTCCCTAAATTTTTGGGACCACGCGATATTGGCATAAATTAACCAATAACAAGGAGCGATACAATGGCAGAAGAAAACAAGGGGCAAACGGACGGAACCCCTACCGTCGCGGCAGAAACCTCAACAACCGGGCAAACGCCGATCATCCCGGCCGGCGAAAGAAACATCGTTGACATCGTTTTAAAAGCAGCGGCAGAACAAGAGGCCACCGCAGCCTCGAAAACCGAAGCTAAACCCCAGGTGAAGGCGGAAGCCAAAACCGAAGAAAAGGCTGAGGACAAAGGCAAAGAGAAACCGCCTCCCTACGACAAAGATCCGAAGTGGCTGAAAGCCCGTGCGGCAGAAAAAAGCCTGCACGAGATTTTGGAAACGGCCGGGCTCGATTCTCCCGAAGCATTGAAAGAAGAAGTCGCTAAGGGTCGTTCACTTCAGGAGATTTTGGGTACAAGGGACGCACAACAATTAATAAAAGACGCTGACTATCTTCAGGAAGTCAAGGATTACTGGGCCAATCAGGAGAGGATAAAGCAGGAAGAAAACGAGGACCCGGAAGAAACAATCGTCAGGTTAAAACAAGAGAGATTTGATTTTGAAAAAAGCCTAACCGCTGAAAAAACCAAGGAAGAGGAAGCCAAGGCCGCCAAGAAGGCTTTGTCCGACTTTACCAATACGGTTGAAAGCGAGATTAAGGCGGCAGGTCTCGAAGGCGATGCTCTGTCAATCGCAAAACTTCTATCCGGGGTGGACAATCCGTTCAACGTGGTGGATATTACAGACAAGGCCGCGGCAAAAGAAATGGCAAAGGGAAACGCTGCAACGCTCAAAGCGTTTCTGGATAAACACGCCCAGGCCGCGGTTGATAAATACGCCTCTGGAAAGTCCAATATCGTTCCGATAACTGCGGCTAATGCGCCGGCAAACCAAAAGGTTGAACGGGCCAGGCCTTCTAAGGCGCTAACCCCTGATGAGACGTTTGGTTTTATTTTAGACCAGATGTTGGAAAGTGTAAACAGTCAGAAGTCTGCATAACATTTAAGGAAAAAAGCAATGCCATTATTTGATACCGATACAATAGCCTACCAGTTTAAACGGGTGTATGGCGAAGACATTACCGATCTTTTCGCCCGTCATACCATGACCTATAACCAATTCGAGTCTTCCAAAAGAACTGCTCGAGTCTCCCCGGGTGGAGCCGGGTTTTACTTTTCCCTCCGTCAAGGGGACGCTGAAGGCGTAGGCGGACGCGCTCAGAACGCTCTGCTGCCCGAGCCCCTCCCTGGAGATGGTGTTCAGGGGGTGATCACGCCCAAACTGCTTTATGCCGTCATCCGAATGTCAGGTTTGGCGATGGAAGCAGGCAAGGGTGACGCCGCAGCGTTTGTAAACGCCCTGGTGGATGCCACGTCGAACGCTTACAAGGCACTCACGAACGACATGAACCGTCAGTGTCATGGCGATGGATATGGACTTCTGGGGACGACCTCCGCAGCGGCAACCCCGTCAACCACCGTGACATGGGAAGCCACGTTCGACAATGACCGTGGTGTGCGTTATATGAAAAAGGGAATGATCTGCGATTTTTTCCAGAGCACGGCGATCGATCAAACCGCGTCTTCGGTAAGAATTTCATCGATCGACCCGGTAACCAAGATCGTGACCTTCGAGGCTGCAGCCGATGCTTATCGCGCCTATCATCCTGTAACCGCAGCCCAGAGTTATTCCAACTCTTCAGGCTCGGTAGCTTCCGGTTCTTTCCTGGTTCGTTACGGCGCCAGGGCGGCGACCCATGCCACCACGAACGCCAGTTACGAGCTTACCGGTCTCAATGGTATGTACGACGACGGAACCCTTCTGGCTACTTTTGAAGGTGTAACGGTTTCCAGCGATCCGGAGTTCAAGGCCAATATCCTGTCCAACTCGGATGTGAATCGTGAGCTTACCGAAGATTTGATGCTTGCGGCCATGGACATGAGCGCGGCACGGTCAAGCGCAGCTCCCGACCTGATTCGCATGGGCCTGGGGCAGCGCCGGAAGTATTTCGGGCTGTTCAGTTCCGACAGGCGGTTTGCGCCCTCCGTGTTCAAAGGCGGATACGAAACCCTGGGATTCAGCCAGAACCAGTCGGTTGACATCCTGGTCGATCCTGTAACGCAGCCCAACCGGATTTACTTCGAGCCGAAGAAAGCGATCAAAAAATACACCTTGACCGAAATCGGCTGGGGCGGGTTCGATCCGAACAAGATGCATTGGAGACAGGATTACGATCAGGCGACAATGTTTTTAAGGACCTACGCCAACCTCGGAGTCGAGGAAAGGCAAAGCCTTACGCTTTTAGATGATTTAACCGAGCCGAGTAATACTCCTTTTTAAAGTAATACCAACTACTTATGAAGGTTTATCAAGATAGCGGCAAGGTTATGATCTTGCAACTATAACCAATAGGTGGTAGCTCCCGAAAGCGGGTGGGTGCCTTGATCACCCACCCAGTCTATAACAACACAGTATCCGGCAGCGCCGGGGAAAACTAAGGAGACACGAAAATGACTAAGAAAAGAAATTTGGATCCAAGTTTAGTACAGTGGATAATGAACGAAGCCGGCTTAGGGCCTGGTATTGGACAAATCAAGTATGTGGCCCCGGCGGCCAGCGCAACTTCACAGTACAGGACCCAGCTTGAGGAGATGGGCGTTTCCAGCGGGGATATTTTCACGACTTTGGCTGCTGCGGAAGCCCCCTTGACGGCTTACAGGAATGATATAGTCCTTGTAGCTCCGGGGGCATATCTGGAAACCGCCGAACTTGCCTGGGATAAGGCCAATACCCATATTCTTGGTCTCGGTGGCCCTAACCACTGTGGCGACTGGAGCGAGCCTAATGTTTGTATTTATACAACCGGCGAGGCCGTTGCTACGGTAATTAACAACACCGCTCCCAATAGTATAATGCAAAATCTTACTATTGAGAATTATGGGGCCAATGCAGCTTGTTTGTCAGCTCTGATCTGTGATAACTACGGGCAGACTTACAGGAATGTGGGTTTACACGGAGTAATGACAACCCAGCAGAATTCGGAAGCCGACGCCGCTTCGCTTTATATTGATGGGGCAGGCATGTATCCGATTTTCGAAGACTGTCAGATTGGACAGGATGTGTGGGGAACACGGGACGCGGCCAATAGTGCTCATCTTCGGTATAACGACACAGGAAGGCCAAACGGTTCTACCTTCCGCAGATGCAAGTTTCTGTCTCGCTCAATCACTGCGACCTGTGCTTTGGTCTCAATTCCAGCGGCTACGGGTATTGGGCGAAGTCATTATTTTGATAACTGCCATTTCAGCAACTTTTATGACGGCACCACGTTGTTAAATCAGGTCTTTTACACTGTGACCGGCACCCAGCAATTTACAGTTCAGCTTCATAACTGTTCATCTGCCGGATTTGCCGAATGGCAAACCGGAGACTTCTCGATTGTTGTTTCCGATATGCCTATCACCGGACTTGGTGGCGGACAAATGAGACAACCGACTGAGGCTGTTGGTAGCTAACCTTAACGGGAGGGGGTAAAACCCCTCCCTCAGGGAGAGAGTATGCCAGAACCAACTATTCCGACAACCTGTCCAACGTGTGGCGGTCCTGGATATTTAGGAGAAGAACTTTGTTCAACTTGTTATGGTGGCGGATCAATTCCCCTTCGTGGAGTTGATAGACATATAGCAAAACTGATTGTTGATACCAAGATTGCGGCTGCTTTAGCTGTGACCAAAGCCAATACTCTTGAATCAAAGGTTGATACTTGCATCAGTGACCTGGCTTATATTCACGGAAAGGTTACGGCAATCTGGAATCAGGTAAAGCCGGGCGGTGATCCTTAATAAATTCTTGGAAAGGAGAAGAAGATGAGCGAAGTCAAACGATGTGAATGTGGGGCAAAGTACACTGAAAACGAGTGTCCCAGTTGTAAAAAGGTTGAGAAAGTTGCCAAGCCCGAACCCAAAAAGAAATAATCCGAGCATGAAGGGGCCTTTGGTTGTAGGCACTGGTAGCAATCAGAGATTCAGGGACGATGTTTGGCAAAAGTGGCAAGAGGACGCCTGCGACCGCGATCAGTGGAAACACGGCAGGATAAGCGACCCTTACCGGGAAAACTACGATAAGATTAAATGGAGTTAACCATGAACCCACAGTTTTACACCGGCCATGTCACGCCTCACAAATCCTTCATGAAGAGGCTGAAGGCCCTCGACAAGCGCCTTGACTGCAAATATCGGGTTGACGCTGAACGATTCGTCGTTACCTGGGACGAAGCAGCCGGGCCGCCTTCCGAGGTTCTTATGGTGCGGGACGATACCGGCGGGTTCCGGCATCCGGATAATCGCGACCTTATGATGCTGGCCGCGGGAGATTTGCACCGGACGGACATCAACGAGCGCCTGAACAAGACCGCAAAATACATGCGCGAGTACCGGGAAAAGGAACAGGTCAAAGAGGTTGAGAGAATCCGGGATCGGACTAAAGATGATAAGTACCAGTTAATGAACGCTTTCCGGAAGGTTTTTAACACCGGAAGGGAGATTGCGCCGTTCGGTAAACAGACGCCCATTAAAAAGGGTAGAACTTTGGACGAATTAAACGCGGCAGTATAGCCGCATAACCGGGATCTGGCACTTTAGAGATAATATGTCATTTGCCAAAAGGAGAAAGAATCATGGGAAATATAGCAAATTTTACACCGGACACATTGGAATGGAAGCACCTCGGAATGAATGGATTTATCGCACCTGGAGAGATCGTTGAGATGCCGGAAGCCAGGGCCAACTTCGTATTAACCGCTATAGGCCAACGGGGCCTCGTCCAGATGAACTTCGGGGACGATCCTGAAGCAAAGAAGAAACTGTCCATGGATCTGTACCGGTCATTCTGGGACAGGCAAATTCAAGCGCACAATCAGCATAATATGAATATGAGAGATCAGGGCAACAGGTACGTACAGCCGACAAAAGAAATCGAGGCGCACGCCAAAGACCTGGGACTTGACATCCTGCGTCAGGATTGGTTCCGGACCGACAATAGGGGCGGATCGAACGGTGGCGATGTTAAGGCGCTCAAAGAAGAAAACGTAGTTTTGAAGACAACTCTAACCGGCCTGCAAGATCAAATGGCACTGCTGATGAAGATGATGCAACAGAAGATTGAGCCTTCAGTTGACGCGCCATTAAACGAGAATCCGTCACCTGTTATTTCTTTAGTCGGGGAAGTTGAATCGAACCGGAACAAATATAAACGCCTCGGTGAGAGCAACATGAAAGGATGGCTGGGAAACAACTGGGATGACGTCCATGTCATGCCAAAGGAAAATCAATTTGAGATTAAAGCCAAATACGAAGAGCTTTATCAAACGCCATACCCAACCGAAAGGCCTGTATAGGCTTATTTTAAGGAGGATGTAATGCCGACATATTTAAATGGTTACACCCTCCTTGATAAAGTTCGGAAACTTCTTAATGAGCACAGCACGGCTTATGTTCAAGGAACCGACACCACAGGAAAATACAGCAACGACCAGATCATGGAAGGCATCAACGCGGCCAATCGTTACCTGTATAGCCTCCTATTGCCCCGTATCCCCTATCACTTCGAGGCTGAAACAACACTGGCCGGCGTCGCTTCGGTCTATACCCTGCCTGCCGATTTTGGTATTTTAAGATATTTCAAGGATTCCGACGGACACCAGATATTCCCCGTAAGGCCCGATCAAAGAAGGCTTGCCAGCCAGTCTGGTTCGGACCAGCTCTATTACCGCCAGGGAAATACGCTTGTTCGGGACAAAGCGTCAATTACCGAGACCTGCACCTTAATTTATTACAAAAAAGTCCTGGATATCGACCAGGGGATTTCATCTGCCGGCGGGGCATTGTCGTTGGCCTTGGCTACGAGTGCTAAAAAAATAGTCGATTATTACAACGGCATCACCATTGAGAACGTGACTGACGATTGGGTGGACACCATTTCGGATTACACAGCGGCAAGGGTCGCCACCATAGGGACAGAGACGGGCGCCGCCAGTAAATATTATGGCACGGTATCGAGTATCCCGGAACCGTTTCATTTTCTGATTATTCCAAGAGCTATATTTGAAATTACGGGGAATTATCCCGTAGTGCAGGAAAAACCGCAAGGAGGCGGCAAGACTTTCTGGGATGAGCAATTCCTTGCGGCTTTAAAGGCTTACGCCGGTGCGGCAAAGGATACGTACCCGGAAGATATCTGGACGCAATACGGCGGGGCGAAGGGCGGCGGCGTTTCCATTCCAGGACAGGGGTATGATATCCGGTAATGCTTAAACCTTTAACCGACATAAAAGCAAGACCGTTCCGGGGCGGGTGTGTTACTTCGGTTCACAAAGCGTTACTTCCTTTCGGCGCTTTCTCCGACAAGCAGAATATCCGCGATAATCGTCCGGGTTTCCGGAAACGGCCCGGGCAGAAAAAACTTCATACCACGGCAGACAGCACTAACGGCATGGTTTCCGGATATCAACTCCGAAAACGGAGAATCGACGAAACGCATTTTTTTGTACAGATGTCGGATAATGATGTCCTGGAAGCCACGAATCAACCCCCTACGGTAACAACCGGAACGTTTGGGTCAGAAGTTCACAATGGAGGTTCCGGGCACGTTCCGGCCTCGTGGGGGACTTTGGACGACGTGCTTTATTACAGCAACGGGACAGACCAGCACCAGGTTTATGCCGGGGATACCAACTACATTGACGCGATTGTAATTTTCAAAGGTTCCGCATCCCCCCCTAATGTCCCGGAAGAGGGAGAAGACTACAGCACCGAGGCCACCGACGGGTTGACGACCACGGCAGTCATTTTGGACAGCTTGAACACCTTGGCAAATTTCCATTGTGTTTTTATCTGCACGCCGATTCCTGCCAACAAGCTCACATTCACCATTCCTTTGCCGAACGGCACTGCGGCCGTAGGGACCTTTTCTTATCGCAAGAATGACAATTCATGGGCAGACACCTCAGAAACAGATGGAACTATTTCGAGCGGTGCCACAATGGGCCAGACAGGCTCAATGACATGGACACATCCTTCAGATGAAATTCCCTGTTTCATGTATGGGCGTTCTGGCTTCTGGTATCAATGGAAAACAGCAACCCAGCTTGACTCGGAGGTCGAGGTTACCAAGATCACCTATGGCAGTGCCTTTCAAGACATAAGGAATGTGTGGGACGGGGTCATTCCCTACGCAATCGAAGCCGCATTCTATGATCAATCAGCCGGGACATATCTGACATTTAGCACCGGGGATATTGAGATTGACAGCATGACGTTTTCGGCGGACGACACAGTTGATCGACTTTTCTTTAATTCTGCCGATCCGATTATGGGGGTTTACGTTGATGTCGGCGCCACTCCAAACACAACCACGACGACGACCATCGGCGGGGTGAAAGTTTGGACTGGTGCAGCGTTTACAACCGTGGGAACAGTTACAGACGGAACCGACGGGTTAACCCATAGCGGGTGGATCACATGGCCCAGGATTACGACAGTTCAACCAACACAGTTTCAAACCACTCAATATTATTCCTACTGGTATTATATCCATATTGCCACGGCAAACTTGTCAGCAGATGTCCGAGTTGCCCTTTTCACCATGCCGTATTTTGATATCGAAGAGCTTGGCAAGGGGCAGTGTAATATAGTCTGGAAGGATCGTCCCGCTTTATCTTTTACCCTTTGGCCGAACTATATTTATTTCGGCAGGGCTGGTTTCGTCATGTCGCTGAACGGTTCGGATTTTGGCATTATGAAAGCCGGAGACGGACGAAGAAACAAAATTGTTGCCATGAGAAGGTTTCATAACGAACTGATGATATGGCAAGAGGAACGAGGTGTCGAGGGCGGATGTGTGACGCTTATTCAGGGACATTCGCCCACCACTTTTGGAAGGCTTTTAATTTCAGACAAAGTTGGGACCTTCAGCAACAAAACGGTTGCCATTGTGGATGGAGTATTAACTTCAACCCGGACCGATGAAGAAATCAAGGACCTGGTGTTTTTTCTTTCCAGATATGGCGTATGCGTTACGGACGGAAGAAACGTAACTATTATTTCTGATGATATCCAGAACTATTTCGACCCAACAAAAACCGAATGTATCCGCAGGGGATATGAAGATCAGATGTGGCTGGCGCACGACGCGGCCTTTAATGTTCTCCGAATCGGGCTGGTCAGCGGGTCTTCGGCCACCACGCCGAACGTATTCCCTGTTTTTGACCTGATTGACAAGGCATGGGGGTTTGATACATTGGGGCAGAATCTTCTTTTTGCCATGGAGTGTGAAGCCGGCAGTGGGAACATTCAACTGCTTCAGATCGGAGGCGGATGTGCGGACGGGTTTATTTACCAGTTGAATACGACGACAAATGATGTGGATACGGCTATAGATTCTTACGCCGTTATGGAGCTAAACGCCGATGCTCAATATATCCAGACTGATGAGGCTGTAGTTCGTTTTGCGGTTCAGGATGCCGGAGACGTAACTTTGACCATCACCAAAAACAGCATTTCTGCCGGGACCAAAACACTGCCGATGACTGCCGAGACTGCCAACCAAACAATTAGAAGGCACAGGTTTAATTTAAATGTATGCGATCAAAACATTTCACTTAAATTTCAACATAGTACCGCCAGCCAGGAATGTGAATTTCTGGATTTTGGCATAAAGGGTTCAATTTTTGATGAAAGGTGAGAAACCAGACAAAAGAAGGTGGACCGAAAGGTTTTTTGAGACTGTTCCTTATGTAGATGAACGCGGAAAAGAGGTGAAGCAAAACCCTCCGTTGAACAAAACAAGGTTCTGGGAAAAGAATGTCGAGCGTAAAGAATAAATTTGTCGGCGGGGACATCAATAAACAGATGTACCGTTCGAAAGAGTCGTATCAGGATCAGATGCGGACGGCGACCGAAAAAGACAGGGCTGAAATCGTAACCCGTCCCGAATCTGAATTTGTGCGTCCTTATGCTTCGGAATCCTACGAAGAAATGGAATACAATTTTATTCCGCCGCCCGGGTTCGGGCCTCCAGGAGGCTTTCCTCCTGAAACGTGGGATTTACCTGATTTTCCTGATATCGAGACTCCGGAATTTCCGTCGCCGAATTATCCGTCGCCCCAG
>JAUYIZ010000331.1 GCA_030688615.1 Desulfobacterales bacterium
GCCCGTCCGGCAAGTCACCGGAAATGCCCAGTTACAGATTTTCGCTGTTTTGAGCTTTCCGGAGACGGCCGAATTAGGGCTTCTGGCCAGTGATCTTCCCGATCGATGGCCGTCCCTGACACCGGATTGTCACGCAGCCCACGGGTTCGAAAGGGAGATCGCAGAACAGTGGGGGAGGATACCCGAAGGGCATCCCTGGCTAAAACCCATCCGCTATGAGCCCCCCCGGCGCGGTCCAGGCCGCGGGATTGATCTGCCGCTAATCGGCCAAGCGGACTTTTTCTCCATTGAGGGGGACGAAAGCCACGAGGTGGCTGTCGGTCCGGTGCATGCCGGTGTCATTGAACCCGGTCATTTCCGTTTTCTGTGTCATGGCGAAACCGTCTATCATCTGGAAATATCCCTGGGTTACCAGCACCGCGGCATTGAACGGGCCATGGTCAGCGGTCCAACCTCCCGCAGCCTGCATTATATGGAAACCCTGGCCGGTGACACCTCCATCGGCCATGCCATGGCATACAGCCACGCGATAGAATCCCTGACAGGTATTCAGGTTCCACCGCGCGCAGAGGTCATTCGGGCAATTGCCCTCGAGTTGGAACGAATCGCCAACCACATCGGTGATTTAGGCGCCATGGCCGGTGACGTGGGTTTTCTGCCCTCCCTGAACTATTGCGGCCGCATTCGCGGAGATGTGCTCAACATGACTGCCGTTTTGTGCGGTAACCGTTTCGGCCGCGGCCTTATCCGGCCGGCCGGTATGGACTGGAATCTGGATTCCGAATTGACCAACGATCTGCTGGCACGTCTGGACGCTGTGCAGAAGGATGTGACAGGGGCAGTGACGCTGATGCTCGACACCCCTTCCGTATTGGCACGTTTCGAGTCCACCGGCGCGGTATCCGCCGATACCGCCCAGCGAATCGGACTGGTAGGGGTTGCAGCCCGGGCATGCGGACTGGATCGGGATGTCCGCTTTGAATTTCCCTATGGATTATACCGTCTTGCGCAGATCCCTGTGAGTACTTGGGACCGGGGGGATTGCTTTGGCCGTGCTTATGTTCGCTGGATGGAAATCCAGGTATCCATCGACTTTATCCGTCACCGCTTGCAGGAACTGCCGGCTGGCCCCGTCACCCGAGACCTTCCGTCATTGAAAGCCGATGTTCTGACGGTCAGCCTTGTGGAAGGATGGCGAGGCGAGATCTGCCATGTGGCCGGCACGGATGCTGAAGGCCGATTTGCTTTTTACAAAGTGGTCGATCCTTCATTTCACAATTGGTTCGGGTTGGCCCTGGCGCTGCGTCATCAGCAGATATCCGATTTTCCACTCTGCAATAAAAGCTTCAACCTTTCCTATTGTGGTCATGATTTATAGTCAGTGTAAGTGAAAGTAGAACCCATGCTGAAAATCCTTAAAACAAGATTTCAACAGAAACATCGCACTCTGTCCTATCCGGATGGCCCGGTACCTGAGTTGCCGTCCAGGTTCGCCGGAAGGCCGGTATTTAAAACCGGATGCAAAGCCGGTTGCAGCGCCGCCTGTATGGCCGCCTGTCCCACAAATGCCATTGTCTGCACACCGGAAAAATCCCTGGAACTGGATACCGGCCGCTGTCTTTTTTGCCGGGCCTGCGAACGGGTTTGTCCCCAAGGGGTTATCAGTTTCAGCCAGGACCACCGTCTGGCATCCGCTAAGCGAAAAGGCCTGATCATTGACGAAGATACCATTGATACGGCCCCCGCCCGCAACGACATCGCCGCCGTTTTTTTTCACCGCTCCCTCAAGCTGCGGCAGGTCTCGGCCGGAGGGTGCAATGCCTGCGAGGCCGACAGCGCTGTGCTCGGCACACCGGTCTGGGACATGGGCCGCTTCGGCATCCAGTTCGTTGCCTCGCCACGGCACGCCGATGGTCTTCTGATCACCGGACCTGTGACCGAGAACATGCACCTGGCTCTTAGGAAGACCTACGCTGCCGTGCCTGATCCCAAAATTGTTATTGCCGTGGGCGCCTGTGCTGTTTCCGGAGGACCTTACGCCGGCCATGCCGAGCAGCACAACGGTGCCGCATCCACAGTTCCGGTGGACCTCTTCATCCCCGGCTGCCCGCCCCACCCGTTGAGCATTCTCGACGGACTCTTGAAATTTTTGGGGAAGCTTTGAGGGTGAGACCGCGTTTGATGGCCATTAGTACTTGTACCCAACACCATGAAACAGCAGATCAAGCCGCATACCATATCTTGTTGCGGGGACATTCACCTAAGAAATACAGATATCATTTTAGCAGGTTATTTATCACAAATCGTCAAGCTGTTGATTTATATTGAGATAAAAACAACTCTAATAAAACTACAGATATCGTACTTGGTGGTTGTCAGGTCAAGTAAATCTTGTGTTAGAGTATTGTCAAATCATTTTCGTCCATCGGCAGATAAATCCCGATCAAAACCGATAGCCGTATTACCACTCGGGGAGGTTAAACATCCGTCCGCTATCGTTGAATTTTTCAGGTCCATCAGGATTGTTGATCAGATCCCACTGCCATGTTGTGTAGCATATTTACATATTCTCTTTTTTCTTGATCTTGTTTTCATTACTTCTTGAATATAGCCCTCCCCGAAGGATGGAAAAACTATTCTCAATAATCCCTATACCAACAAGAATCAACAGCGTGACTAATGAAATTACAATTGCCTCCATCAAATAACCAAATCCGATCATTGAACCGATTCCAGCCAATACCCAGATCACTGATGCAGATGTAATACCCTGTACCAATCCTTCCCGGGCTATAATGACACCTGCCCCAAGGAAACCAATGCCTGTTACAACTTGTCCCAAAACACGTGTTATATCAACATTTTCATTAACATTTGCTACTCCCAAGCTTATGAAGATATTTGTGCCAAGACAAATAAAGATGCTTGTTCGGATTCCTGATGGTTTTCCTTTGATTTGCCTCTCAAGACCGATAATGCTCCCACATAATATTGACAGAACAAGCTTTAACCAGAATTCGAATGTTATATCGGATCTTCCCCCCGTTAATCGCCCCAATTTCTTGATAACATATTGATATAATACAATATTAACTTGATTCCCTGAAAATAATTGTGGCCACAAAATAAAATAACTTTTTTCTTGACATATCATAATGTTATAATATATAAAAGTAGCCATTATGTATGTCGATTCAGCCGCCATAAAAGGAAAAGCCAAATCCTACATCAGGCATTTGCTCCGAACCTCGTACCGCGAGAACGGAAAGGTAAAACATAAAACCATTGCTAATCTCTCTGGCTGCCCGGAAGGTGAGATCAAGGCTATAAAGCTCGCATTAAAGCACAAGAAAGATCTTTCCGCCCTGGTAAATGCAAAAGACATCAAGACAGTGCTGGGAAAACGCGTCGGTGCTGTTTGGGCTTTGAATGTTATCGCTGAAAGACTCGGAATAACAAAAGCTCTCGGCACCGGTCATGACGGAAAGCTTGCGCTCGTTCAAGTTCTTGCCCGAATAATAGACCAGGGTTCGCGACTCTCTGCCGTTCGCTTCGCACAGAGGCATGCGGTTTGCGAAGTGATCGGCGTAGATAAGCTCGACGAAGACGACCTATATGAAAATCTTGCCTGGCTTTCCAGTCAACAAGAGGGGATCGAGAAGAAGTTGTTTAAACTATGCTTTCATAATGCTGTACCGACACTATTTCTGTATGACGTAACCAGTTCATATCTGGAAGGGGTGTGTAACGAGCTGGCTGACTGGGGCTATAGTCGGGACAAGAAAAAAGGAAAGATGCAGATCGTCGT
>JAUYIZ010000333.1 GCA_030688615.1 Desulfobacterales bacterium
GGAGGATAGAAAGATGGCAAAGGAGAAGTTTGAGCGGAAAAAACCGCATGTCAATGTAGGGACGATCGGGCATATTGATCACGGCAAGACGACGTTGACGGCAGCGATAACCAAGCATATGGCATTAAAGGGATTGGCGGACTATGTGCCGTTTGATCAAATTGACAAGGCGCCCGAGGAGAAGGCCCGTGGGATAACGATAGCCACGGCGCATGTGGAGTATCAGACGGTCAACCGGCACTATGCGCATGTGGACTGTCCGGGGCATGCCGACTATATCAAGAACATGATCACCGGTGCGGCGCAGATGGACGGTGCCATTCTGGTGGTGGGGGCCGATGACGGTCCCATGCCGCAGACGCGGGAGCACATTTTGCTGGCGCGCCAGGTGGGAGTTCCGCGGATTGTTGTTTTTTTAAACAAGTGCGACATGGTGGATGATGAGGAGCTCATCGAGCTGGTGGAGTTGGAGCTGCGGGAGTTATTGGACAAGTATGAGTTTTCAGGTGACGACACGCCGATCGTACGGGGCAGCGCGTTAAAGGCGCTGGAGAGTGACGATGCGGACAGTGCGGAAGCCAAGTGTATTTTTGAGTTAATGGATGCGATTGACTCTTACATACCGGAGCCGCAGCGGGATATAGACAAGCCGTTTTTGATGCCCATAGAGGATGTATTCAGCATATCCGGTCGGGGAACAGTGGTAACGGGGCGAGTGGACCGGGGGATTTTACGGGTGGGCGATGAGGTGGAGATTGTCGGGATACGGCCGACGTTCAAGACGGTTTGCACCGGTGTTGAGATGTTCCGCAAGTTGTTGGATGAGGGTCGAGCGGGCGACAACATCGGTATTTTATTACGCGGGACCAAGCGTGAGGATGTAGAGCGCGGCCAGGTGGTGGCGATTCCCAAGTCGGTGTCGCCGCACACGAAGTTTAAGGCTGAGGTTTATGTATTGAGCAAGGAAGAAGGCGGGCGGCACACGCCTTTTTTTACCGGTTATCGGCCGCAGTTTTATTTTCGGACGACGGATGTTACCGGGATATTGAATTTGCCCGAGGGTGTTGAGATGGTGATGCCCGGGGACAACATAACGATCACGGCCGAGTTGATCACGCCGATAGCGATGGAAAAAGAGCTGCGGTTTGCGGTCCGGGAAGGGGGCCGGACAGTGGGCGCCGGCGTGGTCAGTGATATAATAGAATGAGTCGATCACAGGGCAAAGAGAAATAAATTTTGAGTAGATTGGATAAAAAGAGAGATAACCCATGATAACAAACTCCAAGATCAGAATCAGGCTAAAAGCATATGATCATAAGCTGTTGGATCAATCTGCCTCCGATATTTTGGATGCTGCCAAAAAGACGGGCGCAAAAGTCGTGGGCCCGATACCGCTGCCCACCCGGATCAATAAATATTGCGTTTTGCGCTCTCCCCATGTGGACAAGAAGTCAAGGGAGCAATTTGAAATCAGGACACACAAACGGCTGCTGGATATTCTTGAGCCAACCCAGCAGACCGTAGACGCCTTGATGACGCTGGACCTTTCACCAGGAGTGGATGTGGAGATTAAGCTTTAAATAGATTCCGCTCATGATTTAGATATTCATGGATTGTTTACAAGGGAAAGAAGAGAAATGACTCAGGGTTTGATTGGAAGAAAAATCGGGATGACGGGAGTGTTTTCATCGGAAGGCAAATTTATTCCGGCATCGGTTTTACAGGTGGGTCCGTGCGTAGTCACGCAGATCAAGACGGTCAAGACAGATGGATATAATGCGCTTCAGCTGGGTTTTGGAGAGAAGAAGATCTCACGCGTAAACAAGCCGCTCAAAGGGCACCTGAAAAAAAGCGGCGATGGAAATTTTGCCTTTTTAAGGGAATTTCCCGTGGAGGATCCTGCCCAATATAAAGTGGGACAGTCCATCGATTTGAATTTATTCAAAGTGGGGGACAAGGTGCATGTGACGGGCAGGACCAAGGGCCGCGGGTTTGCCGGTGTTATCAAGCGGCATGGTTTCCATGGGGGGCGCAAGACCCACGGGAGCGACAGCCATAGAATCCCCGGTTCCATTGGATCCAGCGCCTGGCCTTCCAGGGTCGCTAAAGGAAAAAAAATGCCCGGTCATTATGGAGACGATAGAAAAACGGTCCAGAATCTTGAAATTGTCGATATCCGGGCCGGGGAAAATATTATTTTGCTGAAAGGCGCGGTTCCGGGCGCTCCGTCCGGAATTGTAATGATAACGAAACCGAAAATTTTGATTAAAAAATAGATCATGTTCGCAAATTCAAGAATCCAGAAGTAAACATGTAAGATTTTAATGAGGACAATTATGGCGGTGGTAGATATATTAAATGATACGGGGGACAAAATTTCCCAGATTGATCTGCCGGACGGAATATTCAATATCGATGTAAAATCGAGCATTTTGCATGAAGTCGTGGTCATGCAGATGGCCGCCAGGCGCAGCGGCTCGGCATCCGTGAAACATCGCAGCGATGTGAGAGGAAGCACCCGGAAACTGTTTCGGCAGAAGGGAACCGGAAGAGCCCGCGGGGGCGACAAAAAGTCTCCATTGCTCAAAGGCGGCGGGGTCGTTTTTGGGCCGGACCCGAGATCCTATGGCTATAAAGTTCCCAAAAAAGTCAGGAAAAAGGCCCTTAAAATGGCTTTGAGCAGCAAATACCAGGAGAATAAACTGTTTATCCTGGACAAGATCGCGCTGGAAGAGATTAAAACTAAAGAACTGCTCAAAACCCTGCGTGCGTTGAAGATAGACAATGCGTTAATTTTGACCGATCAGGAACACGAAGCCCTGGAGCTTTCGTCCAGAAATCTTCCCAATGTAAAAGTGCTGAATGTTCAGGGTTTGAACGTGTACGATATTCTCAAATACCGCAACCTGGTTCTGCTCGAGTCTTCGGTGAAAGGTATTGAAGGGAGGCTGCAGTCATGATTCAATACGGAATAATCAGAAGCCCTCTGGATACGGAAAAGACCAATATCCAGAAAGAGAATTTCAACAAGGTTTCATTTGAAGTTGATCGCCGCGCCAATCGCATTGAAATCAAAAGGGCTGTAGAAAAAATATTCAATGTCAATGTCTTGGATGTTCACACCATGCAGGTAAAGGGAAAAACCAAGCGAAGAGGGCGTATCGTGGGAAAACGTAAAGACTGGAAAAAAGCGGTGGTGACCCTGAAGGCGGGTGAACGCATCGATTTCTTTGAAGGGGTGTAAACCGATGGCAGTTAAAAAAGTTAAACCAACCTCTCCGGGCAGGCGATTTCAGACGTATTCAACCTTTGAGGAGATTACCCGGTCAACGTCTGAAAAGAGCTTGCTCAAGGTGGTCAAAAAAACAGGCGGGCGCAACGTAAACGGACGTATTACGTGCAGGCATCGGGGAGGCGGACATAAACGGAAATACCGGATGATAGATTTCAAGCGGGATAAAACCGGCATTCCGGCCAAGGTCGCCTCCATAGAGTATGACCCGAATCGATCCGCACGAATCGCTCTTCTGAACTATGCCGATGGGGAAAAACGCTATATTTTGGCGCCGCTGAATCTTTCCGTGGGCGACAAGGTCATGTCGGGCCCCGAAGCGGATATTATGCCGGGCAATTGCCTTCCCCTTCGCAACATTCCCCTGGGAACACAGATTCATAATATCGAATTGCGGCTGGGCAAAGGGGGGCAGATCGTGCGAAGTGCCGGTACCTTTGCACAACTTATGGCCAAAGAAGATCGATATGCACTGGTCAAGCTGCCTTCCGGCGAGGTCCGGATGGTGCTTCTCAATTGTATTGCGACCATCGGCCAGATCGGAAATATCATTCACGAAAATATTTCCCAGGGAAAAGCAGGCCGGAACCGTTGGCTTGGGAAACGTCCCAGCGTCCGGGGAGTCGCGATGAATCCGGTGGATCACCCCATGGGCGGCGGGGAAGGAAAATCCTCCGGAGGCAGACACCCATGCTCTCCGTGGGGGATACCGGCCAAAGGTTATCGCACCCGTAAAAACAAAAGAAGTGATCAATATATCGTAAAGAGACGCACGAAGAATTAGTTCCTAGGAGTATTTATGCCCAGATCCTTAAAAAAAGGTCCGTTTGTGGACAACAATCTGTTGAAAAAGGTCCTTGTGGCGCATGAAACCCGGAGCAACCGGGTTATCAAGACGTGGTCGAGGCGATCTACCATTATCCCCAAGATGGTCGGCATAACATTGGCTGTTCATAATGGAAAGAAATTTATTCCGGTATTTATTTCAGAAAACATGGTGGGACATAAATTGGGGGAATTTTCACCGACCCGGACTTTTTACGGGCATTCCGGAGATAAAAAATCGAAGTTGAAAAAATAAACCCTGATTTTGTGGATTTGCCATCCATGAACTCGTCAGAACCGCCGATAGATATTGTTGATGAATACCGACCATAAGACAAACAAAAGGAATTTCAGCCATGGAGGCTAAAGCCGTATTAAAATATGTTCGCATTTCCCCGTTGAAAGTTCGAAGGCTGACGGGTTCGGTCAAAGGAAAATCAGCTGAAGCCGGCATTGAAATTCTTAAATTTATGCCTCAGAAAGCCGCCGGAATCGTTGAAAAAGTTGTTCGCAGCGCCGTTGCAAACGCCGGGCAGAATTCGAATATTGATGTCGATTCACTGATCATACGCAATATTTTAGTGGATCAGGGGCCTGTCCTGAAGCGCTTCTCCGCCAGGGCCCGGGGCCGTGGAACGAGAATACTGAAAAGGACATCGCATATAACCGTTATTTTATCCGAAGGTTCAGCCTGAAGTTGATGCTAAAAAGGAGGTAAACGCTTGGGTCAAAAAGTCAATCCCGTTGGGTTCAGATTAGGAATTGTCAAGACATGGGAATCACGATGGTATGCAGGAAAGAAATATTCGGATTACATTCTTGAGGATCATAAAATCAGGAAATATATTAAAAAGAAACTTTACCATGCCGGTCTTTCCCGGATTGAAATCGAAAGATCGTCCAAACGTGTCAAGTTAAGGATTTTTACTGCCAGGCCGGGTATTATTATCGGGAAAAAGGGTACCGAGATCGCCCTGCTGAAAAATGATCTTGAAAAACTGATCTCGCAAGAAGTTCTCATTGATATCCGGGAAATCAGGAAGCCTGAGATTGAAGCTCAACTGGTTGCAGAAAATGTGGCGCTTCAAATTGAGCGCCGGGTCGCCTTTCGCCGCGCAATGAAACGCAGTGTCACCTCTGCAATGAGATTCGGTGCACAGGGGGTGAAAATCATCTGTTCCGGCCGGTTGGGCGGCGCGGAGATGGCACGGACCGAATGGTATAAGGAGGGCCGCGTCCCTTTGCATACCTTGAGAGCGGATATCGATTACGGTACCACGGAAGCGAAAACGACATACGGTATTATCGGCGTGAAAGTTTTTGTCTTTAAAGGTGAGATTTTGCAGACAGATCAAGTGGAAGCTGCTGATTAAAAATTAAAGTCAAAGGAGTACCGGACATGTTAAGTCCCAAAAAAGTTAAGTTCCGCAAGCAGCAAAAAGGGCGTATGCGGGGTATTGCGCGACGGGGCAGTGAGCTGAATTTCGGTGAATATGGTTTGCAGGCGCTCGAATGCGGCAAGATCAGTTCACAGCAAATCGAGGCAGCCCGTATTGCCATGACAAGACATGTCAAACGTGGCGGAAAGATGTGGATCCGGGTTTTTCCTGACAAACCTTTCACCAAAAAGCCTGCCGAAGTTCGGATGGGAAAAGGCAAAGGCGCTCCCGAAGGCTGGGTTGCGGTCATTCGACCCGGAAGGGTGATTTATGAAATGGGGGGGATTCCCAGGGGTTTGGCCAAAGAAGCGCTGCGGCTGGCATCACATAAATTGGCCGTGAAGACCAGGTTTCTGGAGAGGGGTGAAGTATAATGAAAGCCAGTGAAATCAGAGAATTAAGCCTGGATGAAAGGACACAGAAGTTAAGTGATCTCACGGAAGAGTTGTTTAATCTCCGATTTCAGCATCAAACAGGTCAGCTTGAAAACTCTGCCAAGCTTACCCGGATTAAAGGGGATATTGCGCGGATCAAAACGATCATTCGTGAAAATAAATCAGATAAGTTGGAGCTATGAAAGAAAACAGAGGGTTAAAAAGACAGTTAATCGGGACCGTTGTCAGCAACAAGATGGACAAGAGTGTGGTCATTCAGGTTGAACGCCTGGTAAAGCACAAATTGTATCAAAAGTATGTTCGGCGACGTTCAAAATTTTCAGCCCATGACAAAAACAACGAATGTCAAGTTGGAGACAAGGTGTCCATCACTGAATCCCGGCCGCTTAGTAAAACAAAAAGATGGCAGGTAAGTAAAATAATTCAGAAAGCTGTTTGATTTTAAAGGAAATAGAAGAAAATGATTCAGGCAGAAACAAGACTGACGGTTGCGGATAATTCAGGCGCCAAGATATTGTATTGCATAAAAATTCTTGGGGGTTCCAGGAGACGTTATGCAAGCATTGGCGATATCATTGTTGTGTCTGTCAAGGAAGCGATACCCAATTCAAAGGTAAAAAAGGGTGAAGTCCTAAAGGCGGTGGTTGTCCGAACAAAGAAGGAGATTCGCCGGCCGGATGGATCCTATATCAGATTTGATGACAACTCTGCAGTCTTGATTAACACTAATAAAGAGCCCATCGGTACCCGTATTTTTGGTCCGGTCGCCCGGGAATTAAGGGCAAAAAGATTTATGAAAATTATATCACTGGCTCCTGAGGTATTATAGGAGCGCGCGGATCAGCTTGACAGCTCTAATGGAGAAGGCACATGGCCAGAGATCGTGGTAATGTAAAAAAGAATGATAAAGTGAAGGTGATCGCCGGTAAGGACAAGGGTAAAATCGGCAAAGTGATCAAGGTGGTTAAAAATGACAATCGCATTCTGATTGAGAAGGTTAACTTTATCAAACGTCATTCAAAACCGACTGCGCAAAATCGGCAGGGAGGGATCATTGAAAAGGAGGCGCCGATCCATTTGTCAAATGTCATGCTGATGTGCAACAAGTGCATCAAACCCGCCCGCATTAAAATGCAGTATCTGGAAGATGGGAAAAAGATGCGTGTATGTCGAAAATGCGGTGAGATTATTGATGTTTGAGCGGCAGGCGCTGGAGGAAGATAATGTCACAGTTAAAACAGTATTATGATCAGGAAGTTGTTCCCGGGCTGGTTAAAGCGTTTAATTTTAAAAATGTAATGCAGATCCCCAAGCTTGAAAAAATTGTGTTGAATATGGGAATGGGAGAAGCGATTCAAAACATAAAAGTTCTTGATTCGGCGGTTGAAGAACTCAGAATGATATCCGGGCAAAAGCCTGTTATTACCCGGGCAAAAAAATCGATTGCCGCTTTTAAATTGCGGGAAGGCATGCCCATCGGCTGCATGGTCACCCTGCGGCGAAAAAGGATGTATGATTTTTATTATAAACTGGTAAACGTCACGCTCCCCCGTGTGCGCGATTTCAGGGGAATTTCAGGAAAAGCATTCGACGGAAACGGAAACTATTCCCTGGGGATAAAAGAACATATCATTTTTCCCGAAATCGATTATGATAAAATTGATAAAATTAAGGGATTGAATATTACCATTGTTACCAGCGCTCAAACGGATGAACATGCCAAAGAACTTTTGAAGTTGTTGGGGATGCCGTTTAGAAATTGATTGTGAACTGCAACAGCGCTCGCTAATCCTGCCCTGGTGCAGGCAGGTTCCATGCGTAAGTAGCAGGCAATCATCGATTTGTTAGGAGGATTACTTGGCAAAGAAAGCGTTAAGAATCAGGGCAATGATTAAGCCGAAGTTTACGGCAAGAGCGTACAACCGATGTCCCCTGTGTGGTAGACCCAGAGCTTTTATAAGAAAATTCGGGATTTGCCGTATTTGCTTCAGGATGCTTGCTTTACAGGGCAAACTGCCCGGTGTTGTCAAGTCGAGCTGGTAGCCCATCGGAATGGTTAGAGGCATTTACATTTTTTGATAATCACCAACGGTATTTTGCGGAGAAGAAAATGTCCATAAGTGATCCAATTTCAGATATGTTAACGCGAATCCGGAATGCTGGGAAGTCCAAAATCAACCGGGTTGATATTCCAGGATCCAAGTTGAAATATGAATTGGCCAAGGTTTTAAAGAGTGAAGGATACATTCGAAATTACAAGGTGGTAAAGGACGATAAACAGGGTATTCTGCGTGTATATTTAAAATATGATCAGCGGAACGCACATGTGATCCTCGATCTGAAACGGGTCAGCAAACCGAGCCGACGTATTTATGTCAAAAGGAAAAATATAAAAAGCATATACAACGGCCTTGGGGTTGCCATCCTGTCTACATCCAAAGGGGTCATGTCGGATCGGGATGCGCGGAAGTGGAACCTGGGCGGGGAGATTCTTTGCCAGGTCTGGTAACATAAAGAAATTGAGGAGCAAAAATGTCTCGAGTCGGCAAAAAACCAATTCCGATACCTGAAAAGACCTCGGTATCGTTAGAAGGAAGAAGCTTTACGGTAAAATCGGAAAAAGGCGTCCTGGTGAGGGAATTGAATCCGTCCGTTGAGGTCAAAATAAGTGACGGGGCCATCCATGTCATAAACGGCGCTGGTAACCGAACCGGACGATCTTTACAAGGGATGACCCGAAGCCTGATTGCCAATATGGTTGCCGGTGTGGATCATGGATTTGAACGCATCCTGGAAATCAACGGGATCGGATACCGTGCAGAAGTCAGCGGCAATCAAATTATTTTTCAACTCGGATATTCTCATCCGATAAATTTTATTCTTCCGGAGGGCATTGCTGCATCAATGGATAGAAGCAATTTAAAGCTCTCGGGAATTGACAAGGAAAAAATCGGTCAAACCGCCGCAGCCATACGTCGACTGAGACCGCCCGAACCCTACAAAGGAAAGGGCATAAAATACAGAGAAGAGCACATCCAAAGGAAAGCGGGAAAAACAGGTACGAAATAGGCGTCCTTACATACCATTAGACGTCAAATTTGTGGGCGAGATTCCTTTCGCGCCCCCAGGGGCCGGCTTCTGATTTAACGATGGGGTTGTCAATCATGGGATCATCATTTTTAAGAAAAAAAGCACGTTTAAAAAGAAAAAAAAGCATAAGAAAAAAAATTTGTGGAACACCACAGCGCCCGAGGATGAGTGTTTTTAAAAGTTCAAAACACATCTATATCCAGGTTATCGATGATGCCACTGGGACGACCCTGGTTGCGGCATCCAGCAATGAAAGGGCTGTTAAGGATAATTCCACGGTAAAAAGTAAAGTTGAATTGGCCACTGTCGTCGGAAAGGTGGCCGGCCAACGCGCCATGGAAAAAGGCATCAGACAGGTGGTGTTTGATCGGAGCGGATTTTTATATCATGGGCGCGTCAAAGCCGCTTCGAACGGGGCCCGCGAGGCCGGGCTGGATTTTTAGAACAACGTAAAGGAGGCAGCTGCTTGTATCAACGGGTTAAGGACGAAAATCAGTTAATTGAGAAAGTCGTGCACATCAACCGGGTGGCCAAGGTCGTTAAAGGCGGCCGCAGGTTCAGCTTCAGCGCTGTTGTCGTGGTGGGTGATGGAAACGGAAGTGTCGGTTTCGGTCTCGGAAAAGCAGGAGAGGTGCCCGAAGCGATTCGTAAGGGCGCGGAAAAGGCAAAGAAAAGCATGTCTTTTGTCTCTCTGCTGGACTCCACCATACCCTTCGAGGTTGTCGGAAAATTCGGCGCCGGGCGAGTCCTGTTGAAACCCGCATCCAAAGGTACGGGGGTTATTGCTGGCGGCGCGGTGAGAGCCGTGGTCGAAGCTGCCGGTATTCAGAACATCCTGACCAAGTGCATTGGTTCGCACAACCCCCACAATGTGGTTAAAGCAACGATTATGGGGCTGATGCAGCTCCAGAGTAAAGAGCAAGTCGCTGCCAGACGCGGCCTTCAGGTTGCAGACCTTTAAAAAAACAGGGTTCAAGGGTAAAACCTGTTTACAGTTGATGGTTTACAGTTGATGGTTTACAGCTAACGGTTAAAAAAACGGATATAAAATAAACATCGGGAAAAATTAAATGTCAGGCACTGTAAAAGTTACACTGGTAAAAAGTATGATCGGCCGGCCGGAAAAACACAGGAAGGTATTGCGTGGTATGGGATTGACCAAGCTTAACAGGACCGTTGAGCTTGAAAATACGCCCGCTATTCGGGGGATGATAAACGCCGTGTCGCATTTGGTGATGGCTGAGGAGAAGATTGATGAAACTAAATGAACTTTCTCCGGAAAAAGGTTCACGCAAAAATCGAAAGCGTGTGGGACGGGGGGTCGGATCGGGCTCCGGCAAGACCGCCGGCCGAGGAACAAAGGGCCACAACAGCCGTTCCGGGGGTGGTGTGAGACCCGGGTTTGAGGGTGGGCAGATGCCGATCCATAGGCGCCTGCCTAAACGCGGTTTTACCAACATTTTCAAAAGGCGCTTTCAGGTTATCAACATAAAGGATCTGTCTATGTTTGACAGCGGCAGTGTCGTTGATGAAGCCGAATTAAGACGTATGGGAATGATTAAAGGTAAAAAATGTGAAATAAAACTGCTGGGGAACGGCGAGATTGATTTTCCCCTTACGGTGAAAATCCATAAGATCACGAAAAGCGCGCAACAGAAAATTGAAGCCGGCGGCGGCAATGTAGAGGTGCTGTAATTATGACAGGCGGTGGGTTCCAGAATATTTTTAAGATACCGGAGTTGAAAAAGCGTGTACTTTATTCATTGGCGCTGTTAACCGTGTATCGGATTGGTGTCCATGTGCCGACCCCCGGCATTGATGCGGTCGCTCTGGCATCATTTTTTGAGCGGGCCAAGGGGACGCTTTTAGGGCTTTTTGATATGTTCTCCGGCGGTGCCCTGGAAAGGCTGTCCGTTTTTGCCCTCGGTATCATGCCGTATATCAGCGCGTCAATCATACTTCAACTGTTGACGGTGGTCATCCCTCATCTTGAGCGTCTGTCAAAAGAAGGTGAGCAGGGTCGGAAAAAGATCACCCAGTACACCCGGTACAGCACGGTGGTTTTAAGCCTTATCCAGGGTTTCGGGATCAGTGTCGGCCTGGAAAGCATGACCTCCCCCGGAGGCGCTCCGGTGGTGATCAGCCCGGGCTGGGAATTCAGGTTGATGACGGTGCTCACCCTGACCGCAGGAACAGCCTTTATTATGTGGCTGGGTGAACAGATCACCGAACGCGGTATCGGCAACGGGATCTCATTAATTATATTTGCCGGTATTATCGCCCGGATGCCCACAGCCATCGGAAACACCTTCCGCTTGCTGAGCACAGGGGAGATCGGAATATTTATCGTTCTCATTATTCTGGTGCTGATGGTAGTCGTTGTGGGCTTCATTATATTTTGCGAGCAGGGACAACGACGCATTCCCGTGCAATATGCCAAGCGGGTTGTCGGCCGACGGATGTATGGCGGTCAGAGCACTCATCTGCCGCTGAAAATAAATACCTCGGGAGTTATTCCCCCAATATTTGCGTCGTCCATCATCATGTTCCCGGCAACATTGGCCAGTTTTATTGATATCCCGTGGATGCAAAGTGTGGCCGCTGCCATGAGACCGGGAAATTTCTTTTATGAAGTATTATATGTCGGGTTTATCTTTTTCTTCTGCTATTTTTATACGGCCGTGACTTTTAACCCGGTGGATGTCGCGGATAATATGAAAAAGCATGGCGGTTACATCCCGGGCATCAGGCCGGGCAAACGTACGGCAGACTACATTGATCGCGTATTAACGCGAATTACACTGGGGGGGGCCGTATATATCTCGGCGGTTTGCGTGCTGCCGTCGATTTTAATCTCAAATTTTAATGTCCCCTTTTATTTTGGAGGCACGGCGCTGCTTATCGTGGTGGGCGTTGCAATTGATACGGTTTCACAGATAGAGTCCCATATGCTGACGCGTCACTATGATGGATTCCTGAAGAAGAGTGGGGCGAGGATAAAGGGGCGGCATTGAGATGGTTATTTTAAAATCGCCGCAGGAAATTGAAAAAATTCGTATCAGCAACCAGATCGTCGCAGAAATTCTTTTAAAATTAAAGTCGGAAGTCAAGCCGGGAGTCAATACGCTCCATCTGAACCGCATGGCAGAACAGATGGCCCAGGAAAAAAATGCAAAACCGGCTTTTAAAGGATACCGGGGCTATCCCTATTCAATATGCGCATCGAAAAACAGTATCGTCGTACACGGGTTTCCTTCGAAAGACGCGCTGGAGGAAGGAGATATTTTGAGTCTGGATTTTGGGGTTCTGTACGACGGATACTACGGGGATGCGGCGTTGACCATACCGGTCGGCAGAGTGAATGAAAGTGCACTCCGTCTTACGCAGGTCACCAGAGAGGCCCTGTACAAAGGGATCGAGAAGGCTGTCCCGGATGGGTCACTTTCAGATATTTCCCATGCGATTCAGTCTCATGTGGAAGCTGCCGGGTATTCCGTGGTGCGTAAGTTTGTGGGGCATGGAATCGGCCAGATGCTCCATGAGGATCCGCAGATACCCAATTTCGGGAAGCCGGGAATGGGGACGCGGTTAAAAGCGGGCATGACTTTTGCCATAGAGCCCATGGTCAATGAATGCGGCCATGATGTGAAGATACTGGATGACGGTTGGACCGTCGTGACAACAGATGGCGCCTTGTCAGCTCATTTTGAGCATTCAATCGTGATTACAAACAATGGCCCAGAGATTCTGAGCAAAATGAACGGGAGCTGATCGATGGCAAAAGAAGAGCCTATCAGAGTGCAGGGAAAAGTCATTGAAACGTTGCCCAATGCAATGTTCAGGGTTGAGCTTGAAAACAAGCATAGGATCCTGGCGCATATTTCCGGAAAGATGCGGATGCATTTTATAAAAATATTGCCAGGAGATACCGTGACGGTCGAACTATCCCCCTATGATTTGACACGCGGCCGGATAACATATCGATCCATATAATTTTCAAAGGAGACAGGTAAATGAAAGTCAGGGCCTCCGTAAAAAAGATGTGTAAAAAATGTAAAATAATTCGTCGGGATCACGTTGTCAGGGTGATTTGCGAAAATAAACGTCATAAACAACGGCAGGGATAGAGGAGGAAACGTTTTGGCAAGAATTGCGGGCGTAGATCTACCAAAAAAAAAACGGGTCGAGATAGGTCTTACCTATATTTTGGGTATTGGCAGAACCACTTCAAAAAATATACTTTCCACGCTTAAAATCGATCCCGATACGAAGACGGACGACCTCTCGGAAACCCAGGTCAACAATATACGGAAAATGATTGACAGTGAGTACAAGGTTGAAGGTGAACTTCGTTCGGAAGTTTCCATGAATATAAAAAGATTGATGGATCTTGGCTGTTATCGCGGACTTCGTCACCGAAGATCACTCCCGGTCAACGGGCAACGCACGAAGACCAATGCACGGACCCGAAAAGGGCCCCGAAGAACTGCTGTAAAGAAAAAAGGCGCAGCGGTAAAGAAGAAGTAAAAGGGAAAACGACCTATGGCTAAAAGAGTCCGAACAAAAAAGAAAGAAAAGAAGAGTATATCCAACGGTGTCGTCCATATTCAATCCACGTTCAACAACACGATTGTCACCATTACCGATACGGCCGGCAATGTTGTCGCCTGGTCGAGCGCAGGGGTTCAAGGCTTTAAAGGCTCAAGAAAAAGCACTCCTTTCGCTGCGCAGCAAACCACAGAGGATGCGGCCAAAAAGGCGATGGAACATGGCATGAGAAATGTGGAAGTTTACGTAAAAGGACCCGGAGCCGGGCGAGAATCCGCGTTGCGGTCATTGCAATCAGTGGGTTTTCATGTTGCCATAATCAGAGACGTAACGCCGATCCCGCATAATGGATGCCGACCACCTAAACGTCGAAGAGTATAGCTGAACCGGCGGTTTCAATCGTACCGGGGCCGTCAGGTTTTAAAATTAACAGAAATGGCGAGTATCAGGTGACGCGTTAAATCATAAAGGAGGAAAACTTGGCCCGTTATAGAGGTTCAGTATGTCGGCTGTGCCGGCGCGAAAACTTAAAAATGTTTCTTAAAGGGGATCGTTGCTATTCGGATAAATGCGCTTTTGATCGGCGCGGTTATGCCCCGGGGCAGCATGGTCAACGGCGCCGCGGAAAAATATCAGACTATGGCATACAGCTTAGAGAAAAGCAGAAGGTCAAGCGTATGTACGGTCTTTCGGAAAAACAGTTCCGCTTACTTTTTGAAAAAGCCGATCGCCAGAAGGGAATCACCGGCAGCAATTTGCTCATATTGTTAGAACGCCGGCTTGATAACGTGGTTTATCGCTTGGGACTCGTAAATTCACGAACTCAAGGACGTCATTTTGTACGCCATAACCATTTTTTAATCAATAACAAAAAGGTTAATATCCCATCGCTGTTAATCAAAGTAAGCGATGTGATTGAAGTTCGTGAGAAAAGCCGAAAATTGCAAGCCCTGGAGGACTCGCTGGGCGCCGTGGTCCGGCGCGGAGTGCCGAACTGGCTTGACCTGGAAAAAGAGAATTTAAAAGGGATGGTAAAAAGTTTGCCTGCGCGCGAAGATCTTACGATGCCGATTAACGAGCAGCTGATCGTTGAACTTTATTCCAAGTAAACGAAGTCTGAACGATTGCGGGTATTTTCTGTTCTGAAGAAGAATACGAATTCCGTCAAGGACGAACTTTTTAACCGTTGTCAATGGAGAAATAACAAATGTCACAAAATGAACTTATGTATATTCACTGGAAAGAGGTCATAAAGCCGGAAAAAGTTCAAATAGATTCCAGCACACAGACATATGGAAAGTTCGTTTGTGAACCACTTGAAAGAGGATTTGGTATCACTATCGGAAACGCCCTAAGGCGCATACTCCTTTCTTCCCTTTATGGCGCTGCGATTGTTTCGGTTAAGTTTGATGAGGTTATGCATGAATTCAGCACAGTTCCCGGTGTGTTGGAAGATGTTTCTGAAATTATTCTTAATTTAAAGGAAGTGCGCTTAAGATCGGCCGATACGGAGCCCAGGGTCATAGAGATCGACATGCAGGGAGAAGGCGAAGTCACCGCGGGTCATATTACAAGCCCTGACGGAAAGGTCGAAGTGCTGAATCCGGACCTGCACATTGCGACCCTCTCGGGCAAAGAGGTTTTAAAAATGACGATGGTGGTGAAAGTCGGCAAAAGCTACTCCTTGTCCGAAGCCAACAAGGATGAGGATGCCCCCATCGGCACCATTCCGATTGACTCGGTCTTTTCACCCATTAACCGGGTGTACTATGTCGTGGGAAATGCCCGGGTCGGCCAGAGAACCGACTATGACAAACTGACGGTGGAAATCTGGACTGACGGCAGTGTTAATCCGAGGGACGCGCTCGCATATGCCGCCAAAATACTCAAGGAGCAGATCTCCATTTTTATTAATTTTGATGAACATTATGAACCGGCAGGAGATCAGGGAAAAGAAGAGGAGAGCTCGGAGACCAATGACAATTTATTCCGCAGTGTCGATGAACTTGAGCTTTCCGTCCGCAGCGCCAACTGTCTGAAAAATGCAAATATCCATAAAATTTACCAATTGGTGCAAAAGACCGAAGCAGACATGCTCAAGACAAAGAATTTCGGCCGCAAGTCTCTGAACGAAATTAAGGAAGTATTAGGTGAAATGGATCTTTTTCTTGGAATGAAACTTGAAGGGTTTGAGAGCCCGGTGGAAGAAAAAGAGGATGGAGGGGAACAGATTTTATGAGACATCGGAAAGCCGTAGGTTTAAAACTGAATAGAACCAGCAGTCACAGGAATGCCATGTTGCGCAACATGGTGACATCGTTGTTTAAATATGACTGTATCCGCACCACCCAGGCAAAGGCAAAGGCGCTAAGGGGCCTGGCCGACCATATGGTCACCTTGGCCAAGAGAGGGGATCTTCATGCCAGACGTCAGGCACTTTCAGTTATTCGAGAAAAGGATGTGGTTTACAAGCTGTTTGATGAAGCGCCTGAACGGTTCGGCGCCATATCGGGAGGATATACACGCACGGTTAAAGTTGGCAGACGCCCGGGAGATGCTTCCCCGGTTTCCGTGATTGAACTTGTTGCTGCCGTCAAAAGTGAAGACAAGAAAAAAAAGAACAAGAAAAAAAATGCCGCGCCGCAAAAAAAACAGGTCGTCAAAGGCAAGAAACCGCCTGAAAAAAAAGAAGTGAAGGGCGCGCCATCTTCCTCTGATGCGAGCCAAGTGCAGGCATCCAAAGAGGCCGGTGAGCCTGCGGATGGCGCGGGCGCGAGCTAAGGGCTAAGAGGGGGGAATGATCCGAAAAAAGTAAAGGCCTCTTTTCCGAGGCCTTGCGTTACTGGTGAGATTTATTCGCAGTCTTTGCCTGATAGAGCATTTTGTCCGCTTTCTTCAGCAATGCATCAGCGCTCCGGGTGCGCTGGTCTTCCGTTGACGCTATGCCGAAGCTGATGGAGAATTTTATTTTTGAGCCGCTGAAGTCTAATGGGTTTTCTGAAAAAAAGGTTTGAAGGCGCTCCATAAGATTTTTTGTGCTTTTGGGGGAACTTTCCGGGAGTATCACCACAAATTCATCCCCGGCGTATCTGGAAACAACATCCGTGTCCCGGGTCATGTCAATCAGCTTGTCTGCAACGTACTTTAGTAACGCATCCCCGCCGTCATGACCGTGATTGTCGTTTACCTTCTTAAAATCATCGATGTCGATGAACACGACGGAAAGAATTTTTTTATACCGAGTGGTGCGCAGAAATTCACGGTTAAGCGCCGACTCCATGATTCGCCGGTTTAAAAGGCCGGTCAGCGGATCGCGATAGGCGAGAAATTTCAGCTTCTCATGTGCTGTAACGTTGGTTAAGCACAGAGACACCTTCAGGGCCAATTGTTCCAGCAGGCTGGTGTCGATCCCCGGCTGAAACCGCCAGGGAGAAGTGTCAGCCTGATTTAAACTTCCAATGATTCCCCCTTCCATGGAAATAGGCGCCAGGGCCACGGATTTGATCATGTTTTTTCCCTTGGGGGGGAAAAGCGGAAAGTAGGCATCCAGGTTTTCGTTGATTAAAACAGGTTGCCCCTGGTTGCCGACAAGTTTAAAAAAAATGCCTCGGTCAACGAAGTTCATCCGTCTTTTTAATAACTCGGAGTTTTCTGCCGATTGAATCAGCAAAGACACTTCGTTGTTCTCTATGATGGATATCCATGCATAGGGTACTTTGAATTTATCAATGATTTCGGCCAGAAGAACTTCAAAAAGATCCTTGAAGTCCAGGATGGATAAAATCTTTATTTCAATTTGGTGAAACTTCTGAGCGATTTCATCGTTTCTCCGTAAAATCTGTAATATTTTGTCGAATTTATCCATAATTCCCCAATCATTCCTTCGTACCTTATCTGGTTTCCATACGAAATATATGGTTGCCGTGTCAAGAATAAAAAATGCTTCTTTTGTTTTCCCACCGAAAATCTGTTCTCGACAATACCGGGCCGGATGCGCTATGATAAAACCGGCCTTGTAAAACGTCCGAATTTACCTGGCCGGACTATTGCCCGGGCCGTAACACGGGGTGAAGGGGGGATGCACCGCAGCATGTCGGAATTTGAACTGGTAGAGGTTGCGAGCATAGAAGATACGAAAGCATTAATGAACGTGGTGCTGGGTCGGGAAAAGGCGGACCTTGCCGTTATCAATGCCCGGCTCATGAATGTATATACCGGCGAGATTCTGGACCATTTTTCGGTCTGCAGCCTGGGCCGGCGCATCGCATATGTGGGCAATAAGCCCAAAGAGGTCATCGGGGAAAAAACAACCGTGATCGATGCGGCCGGGCAAACCTTAATCCCTGGATTAATCGACGGGCATGCCCATCTGGGGTGGCTGTTTAATGCTTGCGAGTTTTTGAACCACGCCATGGCGGGCGGCACCACCACCATAATCACCGAGTCCATGGAACCTTTTGCGGCGGGGGGCCGTGACGCGGTCCTTGATTTTTTAGCCTCCCTGAAAGATCAGCCCATCAAGATTTTTGCCACAGTCTCCCCGAATGTGTCCATCAGCCGGAAGTCCCGGGGGATTTCCATCGGGAATTTAGAAGAGCTGTTAGGTCGCAGCGACATTTTAGGGTTGGGTGAAACATACTGGCAGGCCGTTCTTCAAGAGCCTGATCTCATGCTCCCTTTTTTTTATGAAACGCTTAAAAAAGGCAAGAAACTGGAAGGGCATTCGGCCGGGGCCGCAAAAAACAAGCTCATGGCATATGTCGCCGCGGGAATTTCATCCTGCCATGAGCCCATCAACATGAAAGAGGTCTTGGAAAGATTGAGGCTGGGCCTCTACGTGATGATCCGTGAAGGGAGTGTGAGAAGAGACCTGGAAGCGATTTCTGAAATAAGAAATCATGGGCTGAATCTCAGGCGGCTTGTTCTGGTCTCGGACGGTATATCCCCAAAGGATATCCTGGAAAAAGGTTATATGGAATTTATCGTCCAAAAGGCGATTGACTGCGGTTTCGATCCGATCACGGCGATCCAGATGGCGACCTTGAATGTTGCGGAGCATTTTTCTCTGGACCATGTTATCGGCGGCATTGCTCCCGGGCGAGATGCCGACTGGCTGGTTATTCCGGATGAACGGACGATTGCCCCCCGATATGTGATCAGCAAAGGCCGGATTATCGCCCGGGACGGTAAACTGTTGGTTCCTGCCCGGAAGCACAATTTTTCAGAAACCAGCTTGCGGAGTGTCCGGCTTCCTGAAAAACTGAAGGCGTCTCATTTTATCATCCATACCCAAGACCACGACTGTCAAGCCGAAGTTAGAATCATTGATTTGGTAACCGATTTGGTTACCAGAGAATCCAGGTTGACGCTGCCGGTGGTGACCGGTGAGATCCGGGCGGATGTTGACCGGAATGTCCTGAAAGTGGCCGCCATAGATCGGACACATATCCCCGGGAAGATGTTTGTCGGACTGGTCAGGGGATTCTGCCTGAGAAGTGGCGCCGTTGCGGCCACCAGCGCGTGGGATTCTTCGGATATCGTGGTAGTGGGCGCCACAGATGCGGATATGGCAACAGCCGTTAACCGTGTTCGAGATTTAGACGGGGGAATTGTGGCCTGCAGGGACGGAAAAATCCTGACCGAGGTTCCTTTGCCCATATTCGGGCTTCTCTCTGAAAAGCCCATGGAGACGCTGGCCCGTGAAATGGATGGACTTAAAAAAGTGCTGTCTGATCTGGGCGCCCCTTTTCCCGATCCGTTCCTGACACTCGGGACGCTCACCTGCGCGGCGATTCCCTATTTTAGAATTTGTGAAGAAGGATATGTGGATTTTAAGTCAGGGCAATCTCTGGGTGTCCTGGTTTGATTTTTATTGACATAAAAATTAGCTTTTAGGTATTATTTATTATGATTTCCGGAAACTCCGACAAATATATCAAAGCGTTGATGGATATCAGTCGGGCGATTACTTCCGATCTTTATCTGGAGGATATCCTCAAGTTGATTGTGATGGTCACGGCCAAAGTTACCGGGGTGGAAATCTGCTCTTTGTGGCTGGTTGACGATGAAAAAGAACCGGCCCGAATCCGCCTCAAGGCGACCCAGGCCATTGATCCGGATTATGTGAAGGATCGGTCTCTGAATCTGGATGAAGGGGTGGTGGGTTTCGTGGTCACGCATAATATGCCGCTGATTGTTGAAAACGTTCTGGAAGATCCCAGATTTAAAGAAAAAGAGATGGCGAAAAAACTCGGGTTGGTATCCATGGTGGGGGTGCCCCTTCAGGGGCAGGACGATAAAGTTATGGGGGTGCTGAACTGTTTTACCTCCAGTCGGCACACTTTTTCCGAAACGGAAATCAATCTTGTCCGCACGGTGGCGAACCAGGCCGCGGTTGCCATCCTCAATACGGAGTTAATGGTTAAGACGCGCGTCATCCAGGAAGAACTTGAAACCCGTAAGCTGGTGGAAAGAGCCAAGGAAATCCTCATGCAGCGGCGAAATAAGACCGGGGAGGAAGCTTACCGCTGGATTCAGAAACAGAGCATGACGACCCGCAAGTCCATGCGCAATGTGGCCGAGGCCATACTGCTGTCCGAAGAGCTTGACTGACGGCTTCTTAAAAAAGGGCATCAACAAACTGTCCGGGATCGAAATCCTGGAGTTCTTCGATAGTTTCGCCGGTGCCGATATATTTCAGAGGGATATTTAAGGTTTTGCAGATGCTGACGGCAATGCCGCCCTTGGCCGTCCCGTCGAGTTTTGTCAGCGCAATCCCCGTCACGCCAAGGGCTTCATGGAAGATCCTGGCTTGTGAAATGGCATTTTGACCCGTGGTGGCATCCAGGATTAAAAGCACTTCATGGGGAGCACCGGGAAGTTGTTTTGAAATCGTCCGCTTAACCTTTTTCAGTTCCCCCATCAGGTTGACATTCGTGTGAAGCCTTCCGGCGGTATCCACGATGACCACATCCGAACCCCTGGCGATTGACGCTTCAATACCGTCAAAGGCTACGGCGGCGGGATCGGTGTTTTCCTTGTGTTTTACAATATCCGCCTTGGCCCGCTGCGCCCAAACGGTAAGTTGTTCGACCGCAGCGGCCCGAAACGTATCTGCAGCGGCAATTAAGACTTTTTTCCCGTCGGCGCCGAATCTGGCTGCAAGTTTACCGATGGTTGTGGTTTTTCCCACCCCGTTCACCCCCACCACCATGATAACGTGGGGCCGTGTATCCATCGGGGTAACGGCGGAGGGCGTTGAATGAAACAAGGCAAGCAACTGGGCTTTTAATGCCTTTTTCAACTGGTTTACGTCCGTTATCTTGGAAGAATTATTTGAGATGTTTTCGATAAGGTCCTGGGTCGCCTGAACCCCGATGTCCGCGGTGATCAAAAGCTCCTCCAGCTGTTCGATGAGGTCTCCGTCCAGGGATCTTTTCCCCAGAAAGATTCTATCAATGCCGCCGGTCAGGATTTTGCGCGTCTCGGACAGGCGATCTGTAAGCCGGGTGAAAAAGCTCATAAATTCACCGAGACGATTTTTGAAACCCCCTTTTTTTCCATGGTAATGCCAAACAGGGTGTCCGCAAATTCCATGCTTTTTTTGTTGTGGGTAATCACCACAATCTGCGATTTTTCCCCGATGATTTTTAACAGTTCGTTAAACCGGTAGACATTGGCGTCATCCAGCGGCGCGTCGATTTCATCCATCAGACAAAAAGATGACGGTTTGATTAAAAATATTGAGAAAATAAAAGCGATGGCCGCAAGTGCTTTTTCACCGCCGGAAAGGAGGCTCATGCGGGTCAGTTTTTTTCCGAACGGCTGGATCATCAAATCGACCCCCGTTTCAAGAGGATTCTGGGGTTCCGTAAGGATGAGTTTTGCAGAACCACCTTCGAAAAGCCGGGGGAAAATTTCCGTTAGTTTTTCATTAATCGCGTCGAAGGTCGCCAGAAATTTTTCTTTAGACACCCTGTTTATTTTTTTTATGACACTGTAGAGGTTGTCGATTGCTTTTGACAGGTCATCCTGCTGTTTGGAGAGAAAATCAAAGCGTTCTTCCAACTGCTCGTATTCCTTAATGGCGCCGAGGTTTACATCCCCTATGGCTTCGGCTTTTTTTCTGTATTGAGTGAGCCGGTCTTCCATTTCTTCGGTCGGCAGGTCCATAATCTCCGACGGGCTGTCGCGCGCGGGGTCTATTTCCGCCTTCAATGTTTCAAGTGAGGCGCCGTAGCGCTCCTCTACGCGGCTAAAGAGGTTTTCGCGCTTGATCACCCATTGGGATTGTTCAACCTCCAGTATGCGGACCTTCTCCAGTATTTTTTCTCGGTCACTTTGAATATTCGATTTCAGGGAATCATTATCTTTGACCTGAAAGTCGATGGCATGATACTCCGCCTCGTTCTTCTCTATCTGCCGCTCCAGCTGTTTGATATCGTCGTAAAAATCAACAAGGGTGCGATCATGTTCGGTTATTTTCTGTTTTGTGTCGGTCATTTTTTGGTTTTTATAGACAATTTCATTTGAAAGGAGTTTTGCCTGGCTGACGCCGGCAACCTGAAATTCTCTGAGACGTCTCAGGCTGTTTTGATTATTTTCCAATTTTGCATTGACACTCGTCAGATTCAGCTTAAGGTCGATGATCTTCTGACTGAAATTTTCCATTTCAGACGACAGGGCGTTGATCCTTTCTGAGGTCCGGGAGATACGTTCCTGGGACTTTTTTACCGCTGCGGATATGCCGGACAACGCCTGGTTGTATTTGGCCATTTCATCGTCGATGTCACTCTGGTCCCCCATAAGTTGTTCCTCTTCCAGGGTCACGATGTCAAGATGGCGGCTGGCATGCTTGAGGTCTTCGGTGACTTTATAGAGCTCTTTTTCAGCCTCGTATTTATTTTGTTCGGTTTTTTTCATTTCTCCCAGCATCTTTTGCAAATTGTTTTCGAGACTGAGAACCTCGGACTCCAGAATCTGTTTGTCCTGATTAAGGGCTTTGATACGCTCATCTATCCGGGTGATTTGATGGTTCAGTTCCTTGATCTCCTGTTTTTTCAGGAGGATGCTTGAAAGATCGTCTTTATTGCCGCCCACCATGATGCCCTGCTTGAAAATCATGTCTCCGTCTTTGGTTACAATGGCCTGTTCCACGCCGTTCCGGTTCCATATTTTCAGCGCTTCCCTGCGGTCGGCGGCCACGATGACATCCCCTAAAAGCGCTTCGATCACCGGTTCGAAACCGGGTTTTACGCCAACGTGGTTCAAGAGGCGCCGGGTGGAATCGATGGGGTTGGCTGAATGGCTTTTGGGAGGCCGGACAGCAGAAAGCGGTATAAAACCGCTGCGTCCGGTCCGGGTCTGCTGCAGATACTCAATATAGTCAAGCCCGGCATCCTGATCTTTAACCAGAATGTATTGCAAGGATTCTCCGAGAGCGGCCTCCACCGCAATTTCGTATGATGCTTCAGGCTCCAGCACGTCTGCCATCAGGCCCAGAATGCGACCTTTTTCCGCATCAGACTGACCGTGGTCCGCACCTTGGGATTGCCTTTTCAATATGCTTTTCACGCCGTCTTTGTACCAGTCAAAATTCGATTCCATTTTTTTCAATGCGGCATATTTTGACTTGATGCCATTCCGTTCGAGCTCCAGTGTCTGGGACTGCTTGATAAATTCAGCCAGGGATTCGGATTTTCGGCCGAGCTTTCCGCGCATGTCCTCAAGACGCAGTTCCAGATCTTCCATGGCCGACTGCACTTCTTCCAGCTGTTTTTCAACACTGGTTTTTTTCCGGGTGATCGCATTGACCTTCTGGTGGGTCATTTTCTTTTCTTCACCTAACTTCTGGATCCGCCGGAACAGCGTATCTTTCTGGCTCGAGGCGTTTTGGTAGGTATTTTTATACCGGGCTTCCTGGGCAACAAGGCTCATGAGCTCTGTTTTATTTTTCTCGATCTCGGACGTTAAAATCGACAGCTCGTTTCTGATACCCTGGGAAGCCGCCTGCTCCCGGGCCAAATGAGAGCCGAGGTCATTTTTCTCAACACTCAGAATATCGCTGTCTTGTTCAATCTGGTTGATTTCAGAAAGCATCTTCTTATTTTTTTCTTCAAAATTCTTTTGCGAAGCCTGGATTTCACCGATTTCTTCAGAAAGTCTGACAAGGTCCTTTTTCAGATGATGCAGTTCGGTTTCCAGTTTGTCGATATGCCGCTGGGACTCATACTTGCGTGATTTCTGTGCGGAGATTTCCTGGTTCTTTTCCCAGCGGTTTAATTTGATTTCTTCAACGGCCGCATCCAGCTTTTTCAGCTCCGAGGTATGCTGAAGATCGGTATCCTTCAGGCTTTTCAGCAACGTGTCTGTTTGTTCGATCCGGCAGGCATAATCATTATCATATCGCACAGAGAGGCGAAGGTCGATATGCCGGATTTTCTCCTGAAGCACTTTATAGGTGTTGGCTTTCCCGGCCTGGCGTTTCAGTCCGGCCATCTGACGTTTGATTTCGGTAAGGATATCCGTAACGCGCAGAAGATTCTGGTTTGTGGCGTTGATTTTACGCAGTGTTTCGACTTTGCGGGTCTTATAGCGGGTGATTCCCGCGGCCTCTTCGATAAACAGCCGCTTTTCATCCGGGTTGGAATCGGTGATGGCGCCGATGCTTCCCTGCTGTATGACCGAATAGGCCTTGGCCCCCATGCCGCTGCCGAGAAAGACGTTATGGATATCCTTCAGACGGCACGGTTGCTTGTTAAGGAGATAGACGCTTTCCCCGGAACGGTAAAGACGCCGGGTTAACATGATTTCTGTAAAATCCTTAAGCTCTTCAGGAGCGCTTCCATTGTCATTTGCCAGGGTCAAGGAAACTTCCGCCATGTTCATGGGTGGCTTGTCATTCGTGCCCGCGAATATGATGTCCTCCATGGATTTTCCCCGCAGCTGCCGGACACTTTGCTCGCCCATAACCCATCTTAAGGCATCCACGATGTTACTTTTCCCGCACCCGTTGGGACCGACAACCGCGGAAATGCCCGGGGGAAATAGGATGCTGGATTTTTCAAGAAAAGATTTAAATCCTGTGATCTCCAGCTTTTTAAGCTTCATCGGATAAGATCTCCCTTTTGATGGTTTCAACACTGATGCATCGTCTATATCAGGGATATTCAGTCTTGTAAAGAAAAAAACACAATGTGAGGTGTATTTTTAAATACGTTACTACAAGATATTGGGTATGATCCAAGGATTGATGTTCAAACGCTTACGTAAAATATCAGGCCGCCGCAGCGGTTTCGCTTCCATGCGGATGTCCGGGGACCTCCAAAAATCTTGACATCGATCTTGATGGGCGGCTATATTAGGGCAAACAAAAGTTTAAGATTTAAAGGAGCGCAACGATGACATCCAACATTGCCGGCAGCATTCAGGACCTTATTGAAAATCCTGAGGTTAAAAAATTAACCGATAATATCACTCCGGAGTTGATGGAAAGAAGGTCGTATCAGCCGCCGGTTTGCAGTGTGTTTTCCCTTCCATATACTTTTCTCAAGGATAATGCGGACTATCGGTTCGATATCGATAAAGAAGCCGCAAGACAATTGCCGCGTATCATCGGTAACAAGGTGCAGAGTGTTTCCGGCCTTGATTCGCCCGACGAGAATTTTATGGGGAATTATCATGAAAAACGCAACATCGGAGTGGTGTTTTCCGGCGGGCCCGCCCCCGGGGGGCATAATGTGATAGCGGGGATTTTTGATGCGGCAAAAAAAAGCAACCCGGACACAAAATTATACGGATTTCTGGAGGGACCCGACGGAATCATCGAAAACGAAGCCATAGAGCTGGATGTTTCCCGCGTGGATGCCTACCGGAACTTAGGCGGATTCACCATGCTTAAAACCGGGAGGACCAAAATTAATTCGGCAGAAAAGATGGCGAAGGTCAAAGAGACCTGCAAAGCGCTTGATATGGACGCAATTGTCATCATCGGGGGAGATGATTCCAATACCAATGCGGCATTTTTAGCCCAGGAATTGTTTGAGGAAAAAATTCAGGTGATCGGCGTTCCCAAAACAATTGATGGAGACATCCAGGTCAAAGACAGTAACGGGAAAATATTGTGTGCCATGTCGTTCGGCTTTCACACCGCTGCCAGAGCCTATTCAAATGACATCAGTAATTTATGTACGGACGGCAGTTCAGACGTTAAATATTGGCATATCTGCAAGGTCATGGGCAGGGTGGCAAGCCATCTGGCCCTTGAGGTGGGCCTGCAAACTCATGCGAATATTACGCTGGTCGGCGAAGACCTGGCCGATTATGTGGATCAAAGCCGAATCGAGAAGGCCAGAGCAGAAAACACCGTCGATTACAACGCATACGGCATGACACTCCGTCACCTTTCACGGCTGATTTGCGACGGGATTGTCAGAAGGGCGGCCGTGGGTAAAAATTACGGGACGATCATCATCCCGGAAGGAATCCTGGAGTCTATCAATGAAATACAGATGTTCATCATCAAGCTCAATGCCATAATCTCTGATTACAACAAAACCCACGATACGGATTTTCACTCTGATTTTCCGGTGCTCGAGGATAAACTCGAATATTTAAGGCGTCTTGCCAGGCAGTTTCGCGAAAGCGGTGTCATTGCAATCTGGAATGAACGGGATAATGACCTGTTTAACGATATTCCGGAATTTTTTCAGGAGGGACTTCTGACGGAAAGAGACAGTCATGGCAACTTTCAATTCTCCAAGGTCGAAACGGACCGGGTCATCATGGGTCTGGTCATGGACTATCTGGACATTCTGAAAGAGCAGGGGGGGTATCGCATTGGCATTCAGCGAAGATATTACCGCAAGACACTCGCCAAGGAGGGGCTGGATCCGGATTTTTATGGCCCTGCATTATTTGAAAACTATCTTCAGGGTGAATATCTGATTTTAAAAGAATCCATCATATCTCTAAAAACCCTTAAGCATACACTGGAAAGCGAGGGCTGTGTCCATGATGAAGAAGTCCCGAAAGCTGTCGAAAAAATTTACAACCTGTCGATTCCCGTGTTTAAAACCCAGAGGCATTTTTACGGCTATGACGGCAGGGGCAACGATCCCACCCGATTTGACTGTATATATTCTTACAACCTGGGATTGACCGTTTTCAGCCTCATTGCCAATGGCGCAACCGGTCAAATGGCGGCTATAAAAAATCTGGAACACGATTTCGGTAAATGGGAACCGATCGGAATCCCGATCGGGCCGCTGATGCATCTGGAGGAAAGAAAGGGAAAACTGATGCTGGTTTTGGAGAAGAGCCTGGTGGATTTAGATTCCCCGGCATTCAGAATCTTTGAAGCCTTCCGGGAAAAATGGCTTGCCGCCGACGCCGCAGCGGACAACTACAGGCGGCCGGGGCCGGTTCGGTTTGCCGGAAAAAGCGAAGAGGATCGTCCCATAACTTTGGTGTTAAACGCTTTGGGATTGTCATGAGTTTTCACGGCTGATAGCTGCACAGCGGTTCTTCGGCCAGATAATCCCCTGTGGCCTCGTAGGCCCTGGCCCTGCAACCACTGCAAACCTTTCTGAATTCACATATCCGGCACTTTCCTTTAAGCTGGTCTGTATCCCGCAGAGATTGAAACACCTCTGAATGGCGCCATATATCTTCAAAAGAGGTCTGGTTGACATCGCCGCAATTCAGGTGAAGAAATCCGCACGGCTGAACAATGCCTGTGTGGGAAATGAAACAAAAGCCCGTGCCTCCCAGGCATCCCCGGGTGACGGCATCCATGCCGTGGGTTTTAACAGATATGGAAGCGCCTTCTTCTTTGGTCCGCTGCCTGAGTATGCGGTAATAATGGGGGGCACATGTCGCTTTTAATTGCAAACTTGTCGTTTTTTGCTGATCGTAAAACCAGTTCAATGTATCTTCATACTCGCTGGCGGAAATTTCCTGATCTGTAATATATTTGCCCCTGCCGGTCGGGACCAGAAGGAAAATATGATGGGCCGCTGCGCCCAGATTTTCGGCCAGTTGCTGTATCCTGGGAATTTGCTCAAGATTCGCTTTGGTGATGGTCGTGTTGATTTGAAATTCAATTCCGGCATCCTGTGCAAATCTGATCCCGTTGAGCGCACCTTGAAACGCACCTTTTACCCCCCTGAAACTGTCATGACTTTGTTCCGAGGCGCCATCCAGGCTGACACTGATTCTTTTTATGCCGGCCTGGGCCAATTGTTCGGCTATTTTTTTTGTGATGAGGGTTCCATTGGGGGCCATGACCATTTTCAGGCCCCTGTCCGTACCATGACGCGTAATGTCGAATATATCGGACCGCAGCAGCGGTTCTCCGCCGGTAAGGATGATGATGGGGCTTCCGACCTGCGCAATCTGATCCAGAAGATGGAACGCGCCGTCTGTGCTGATTTCACCGCTGTAGGGGCCTTGCGTTGCGGATGCGCGGCAATGGATGCAGGACAGATTGCAATTGCGCGTGATTTCCCATGCCACCAGGCGAACGGTGGCGTTGGCGTTTTCTCTTTTTTCCATAATTTACTTTGCCGCCCTTAACTCTTCTGCGGCCTCAAGGGCAAAATAGGTCAGGATCATGTCCGCGCCGGCACGCTTGATGGCGGTCAGGGTTTCCATCATGACCTTTTTACCGTCGATCCAACCCATCTTTTCAGCTGCTTTGATCATTGAATACTCGCCGCTCACACTGTAAGCGGCCAACGGAAGATCGATCTCTCCACGTATCCGGCAGATAATATCCAGATAAGCAAGGGCAGGTTTTACCATGATAATGTCCGCGCCTTCCTCTATGTCCATGGTCACTTCACGAATCGCCTCCAGCGCGTTGCCGGGATCCATCTGATAGGTCCTGCGGTCCCCGAATTTAGGACTTGAATCCGCCGCGTCTCGAAAAGGTCCGTAGTAGGCGGAACAGTACTTGGCGGCATACGACATGATGGGCACATGGCTGAAGTCGTTTTCGTCCAGGATATTGCGGATTTCGGTCACCCGGCCGTCCATCATGTCCGATGGCGCCACCATGTCCGCACCGGCCTTGGCGTGGGAAAGGGCCACCCTCGCAAGAATGTCCAGGGAGGAATCATTGTCGATCGTGCCGTGGTCGGTTACCAGGCCGCAGTGGCCGTGGTCCGTATACTGACACAGGCAGACATCGGTTATCACGGCAAGCCCGGGTATATTTTTTTTTAGGGCGGAGGTGGCTTTCTGCACGATACCATCCGGGGCATGGGCGCGGGTTGCCAGGGGATCTTTTTTATCGGGGATGCCAAAAAGTATGACCCCGGGAATGCCCGCTTCATACGCCCTTTTCGCTGTTTTAATCAGGTTGTCGATGGACAGCTGATAATGCCCGGGCATGGAAGGAATACTGTTTTTGATTTCTTTGCCGCCGATGGCAAAAAGCGGCAGAATTAAATCATTTGCCGTAAGCACCGTCTCCCGCACCATACGTCGAAAAGCCTCATTTTGTCTCAGGCGGCGTGGTCTGTAGTCTGGAAATAGCATGTGAAGTTCCTTTGAACCGCAACAGCGAGCGCATTCTACGCAGCTTGCTGCGGGGTTAGCGAGCGAATCAAAAAATTGAAAAAATTCCTCTCGGTCGAAGATTCCCTGCAGGCAAGCTGCAGGGAATCTTCAAACTTTAGTGTGTTCAATCCCCGGTCACCGGTATTATCCGGGTGGAATTTGAAATTTCTTCCTCCGAAAGGTAACATGCCGGGTCCGGCGCCCAGATATCACCGGTCATGGCCTCGGCCCGCACCCTGAAATTTCCGGCACAAATGTCGAGCCACTGGCAGACGGAACATTTTCCTTTCATGTGCTTTTTTTTCTCTTTCAGTTTTTTCATCAGAGAATTTGACGTGTCGGTCCAAATTTCAGAAAAGGGTCGTTCTTTGACATTGCCGAAACTGTAATGACGCCAAAACTGGTCTGCGTGGACACTTCCATCCCAACTGACGCATCCGATGCCTCGGCCGGAATTGTTGCCTTCATTCATTTTGAGAAGTTCCAGCACTTCTTTCGCCCGCTCTGGATTTTCTCTTTTGAGCCGCAGATAAAGGTAGGGCCCGTCCGCATGGTTGTCCACGGTGAGAACTTCTTTTTCCTTGCCCTGATCGTACAATTTCCTGGTGGAATCAATGATGATATCCACCGCCTTCCGGGTTTCTTCATGGGACAAATCGTCGTTGACCAAGTTGGACCCCCGTCCGGCGTAAACCAGATGATAAAAACACACCCTGGGGATGTCCATCTCCTCAAGCAAGTTAAAGATTTTAGGGATTTCATCTGCGTTGGCTTTATTGATCGTAAAACGAAGCCCGACTTTTATCCCGGCTTCCTTACAGTTGATGATTCCCTGTATGGCAGCGTTGAAGGCGCCTTTGACACATCTGAAACGATCGTTGATTTCTTCCATCCCGTCAATGCTGATGCCGACATATGACAGGCCGATCTTTTTTAACGTGTGCGCCGTTTCCTTTGAAATCAGTGTGCCGTTGGTGGAGATTACCGCGCGAAGCCCTTTCTTAACCGCGTAGTCTGCAAGTTCGGGAAGGTCCTTTCGGGTCAGAGGCTCCCCCCCGGAAAATAACAACACCGGCACGCCGAACCCTGCTAAATCGTCAATCAGACTTTTTCCTTCCGCTGTGGTCAGCTCGTTGTCAAAGGGGATATCTTTGGCATGTGCATAGCAGTGAACGCATTTCAAGTTGCACCGCCGGGTCATATTCCAGACAACCACCGGCCGCTTATCGCTGGAAAATTGAAGCAGGTGGGAGGGTAAATTGGATGACAATCGTCCATATCGAAGCGCATCGGACGGCTCGACAGTCCCACAGTAAAGTTTAGATATTCCGATCATTTTTTACTTTGTCCTTATTGTAGTCGTTAAAAAAGTGCTGATAAAAGACTCCGGGTCCGATAAGGCTTCCCTGGTAAGAAAAAACAGGTTCTGTCCGGTTTTTTCCCGGACAAGCTTTAACCCCAGTTCAAAATTTTCAGACAGCTGTTTGTACAAGTCTTTTATCTGGATTAAAGAATTTACAGTCTGTTCGATGGTGAAATCGATCGCATCTTCCTCGAAAACGATATTAACGTCATGTTCTTTGAGAAAATAAAGCTCGGTCTTTTTGATTTCATGGTAATAATGTTTTATTTTTTTAAAAACATGATCGATGTCCATGATGTTATTAACGTAAGCGGTGGCAATAATATCCATGCGTTTGGGCGTGAGGGGCAGATGATGTTTTTCGGCAAGATTTTTTTTATTTGACAACAGATATCCTCGAATGGATTCCCTCTCTTCGATGGACAGTCTTTCAAATGCTTTCTCGGTTGTCTGGGTTTCCAGGGATGTAATCAGTTCTTCAAGGCTATTTTCAGGGTTTTCAATAATTTGCGCTGTCGCGGGAAACTTTTTGACATTCGTGGACGGCAGTTTCTTCTCGAACAGCAGCAGGGCTTTTTCCGCGGCGCTGACCAGACCCCGGGCGCCCGTATTTTCTTCAAACGCTCTTTTGGCCAGGATCTGAAGCAGCTTGTCTTCAAATTTAACACAGATGTCATATGCGGCGAAGTCCAGTTTTTTACTCAGAATAATCGGACTGTTGGGGTTGTGAAGTATCTGGTAAAGGTCCTCTTCCGTTAATTTGTCGAACACTGCCCGGACCGGCAGTCGTCCGACAAATTCAGATTCAAAGCCGAACTCAATGATGTCCTCGGATTTTACATGCCGTAGAATGCCTGCTTGATCCTTTGATTTGCCAATGGTTGCGCCAAATCCGATGCTTTGCTCAAAAAGGCGTTTTTTGATAATTGATTCCAGGCCGTTAAAAGCACCGCTCATGATAAATAGTATATTTTTGGTGCTGATGATTTTCCGGTCGCGTTTGCCGGTTTTCCTGAAAAGTTCAATCTCCTGGATCATGGATACGGGGTCGTGGGGAATCTTTAAATCCACATCGGTTTCTTCCATCGGTTTTAAAAGCGCCCGCTGGACACCGGTTCTGGACACATCCAAACCAATCATATTATGACCGGAGGCAATTTTATCAATTTCGTCGATGTAGACAATGCCGCACTGGGCAATTTCAATATCCCCGTCGGCCTCCCGGACCAGGTCCCGAACCAGGTCTTCCACATCACCGCCCACATACCCGGTTTCACTGAATTTTGTGGCATCCCCCTTGATAAAAGGGACCCCGATTTTCTGGGCGATCAGCTTGATCATATAGGTTTTGCCGACACCGGTCGGCCCGATCATCAGGATATTGTTTTTAATGCTGCCCACCAGTTCCCCCATCTGATCAGGATGGGCTTGGGCGCGTTTAATCCGGTTGAAATGGGTACATATTTTTGTGGCAAGAATCGCTTTGGCCTCGTCCTGCTTAATAATATACTGGTCAAGAAAAGAGATGAGCTCTTCAGGCTTCAGATTAAAATTGATTTTTTTCTTTTCCCCCGTGCTCTTTTTTGTGCCCTCTTCCGCGACCTCCCGGGGCATGACGATCGGAGAAACGACTTTGACGTTTTCACCGAATTTCTTTGACAGAAATTCGCTGATTTCTTTTTCAAGCTCTTTGGGGTCTGGTATGTTTTCGCAATAAATTTTCATCACTTAATTATAAACACAATGAGAGAAATTGCAATATGAAGATCATTTAATCGAATCCTCGCGGACTGTTGCGTCCCCGTGAGCGCGATGTTTTTTATTAAAAAAACACCAGAGTAAAGGAAGGATCATGATAACGATTCCGATTAACGGACTGACGTTGAGCCACCCGGATCTGACTTTGTCGATGTATTTTTCCAGGCCCATAAAGTCCTGGTAGGACATGTTGAATCCGATGGTGCATATTACGCCGGCCCAAAAATACTTCCATTCGTGTTTCATGGCGGTCTCCAAAAAAAGTATTAGCCCTGAACCCTGCACGGGCAGCCCCGGTTCCCGCGGAAACCTGCCGGGATATGGGGAACCGAGAAGGTGCTTGATTATTACGCAATGAACGGATAAATGTCAACAGGCTATAGTGTCCGTCCATAAATGGGCCTTTTTGCGTCAGGCGGCCTTCTGCGCAGGTTGAATGTAGAAAACCAGATATAACGGAGGACCCGAATGAAATATTCCCAAGCGAATCTGGGCCGTATCTTCACGATAAGACTGGAAGACGGTGAAATTGTTCATAAAGAAATTGAAAAGCTCGCTGAAGATGAGGGCATCAAAGCTGGGGCGCTCGTGGCCGTAGGTGGAGTTGCCCAAGACAGCCGGCTGGTGGTGGGGCCGGCGGATGGAAGTGCCAGACCCGTACTGCCGATGCTGAATGATCTGACGGACGTCCATGAAATTGCAGGCACAGGAACCCTGTTTCCGGATGATGAGGGGAAGCCGACGCTCCATATGCATATGGCCTGCGGGAGAAACGGAAACACCATCACCGGTTGCATTCGCAACGGTGTTAAGGTGTGGCAGGTTATGGAGCTCATTTTATTTGAGCTCGTCAACACCGGTGGCGTGCGTGTTCCGGACGCTGAAATTGGGTTTAAATTGCTTGATTTTCTGGAAAATAAAAATTGAAGCTCTCTGCAGCAAGATGCATGGCACTTTTTATATCGCTGGTTATTATTCCAGCAAAAGTTTTTGTCCCGGGAAAATCTTGCTTTTGGGTGTGAGTTGGTTGATGCTCAATAATTTTTTAAATGGTATTCTATTTTTTTGGGCAATGGTATAGAGGGTGTCTCCCTGTTTTACCCGGTATGCTTTGGGTTCGTCTTGCCGCGGCATTGGGGAAGGTGCGGGCACGGGTATTTGTAAAATCTGATTGATCTTAAGTTCGGTCGAGGCCAGATTGTTGAACGTCAGAATTTCTCTAACCCTTGTATCGTGCTGGCGCGCAATTATCCAGAGAGAATCTCCTTTTTTAACCTGATACCTTTTGACGGTGGGCGCTGGGCGTTTGGCCGGCGAAGGGCCGGCAAGCCTGGCCGGAGGACCTGCTGTTCTGGGTCTGGTTTCGCGAACATCGGGCACTGTCCCGGAGACGGGTATGGTCAAATTTTGCCCGATAAAAAGATGGGTCGCATCCAAATTGTTTGTTTCCAGGATATTTTTGACCTTGGTATCATATTTCAAAGCGAGCAACCAGAGGGAATCACCACTTTTAACCGTGTGCTGTATTGTTGGGGGGGGCGGAGGGGCAGCACTTTCTTTGGCCGTGGGAATTAAATAGCCTTTTTGAGGAATTTTAAGTATTTTCCCGGCGACAATGAGGCTGTGTTCGGACAGGCCGTTGGTGCGTATAATCCGATTGATGCTGGTGTCATATTTTCTGGCGATGGTGGACAGGTTCTCCCCCTTTACGATCCGGTGGTAGACGATTTCCGGCCTGGGTTTTGAAGAAACAGGCATGTTGTCAAGCTTGGCGAGCAACTCCGCGCCTTTTCCCGGCGGCACGCGAAGCGGATACTGTACATCAGGCAATATACTATAACGCAGTTCCGGATTGAGCTTCTTCAATATTTTAACGGGCAGGTTCATCTGGTCGGCCACATCTTTCAAATGGACCTGTTTGGATACGGTGATAATTTCATATTCCAGGGGCGAATCCAGGGGGATATTGTCCAGGTCGTATTTTTTTAAATTATTTACGATGTGAATCGTCGCCAGGAACCTGGGGACATATCGGGCGGTTTCCGTGGGCAACTTTTCGTAAAGGTCCCAAAAGTTGTCCAGATAGTTTATATTTTGAGATCGAATCAGCCTGAGCACCCGCCCTTCTCCACAGTTGTACGCGGCCAGCACGGTTGTCCAGTCGCCAAAAATCTGGTGTAATGCTTTTAAATATTCAATGGCGCCTTTTGTGGATTTGACCGGGTCAATGCGTTCATCGATAAATGTATCCCTCTGGAGGCCGAATTTATATCCGGTGGAGGGGATAAACTGCCAGAGTCCGAGCGCCCTGGACTTTGATAGGGCGGTGGCGTTAAATCCGCTTTCGATCAAGGGAAGCCATGAGAATTCAACCGGAAGCCCTGCTTTTTTTAAAGCGTCCACAATCAGGGGGCGATACTGTCCGGACCGTTTATAGGCTCTAATAAAAAAATCCCTTTCCCTGCCCCGGGCCAACAGATCAATTTCGGCCTGAACGTGTTTGTTGTCAATTGACAGGGGGATTTCCTTGTGTACACCGGTGATGACGGTATTGCGGGATGCATAGATTTCCAGAATTCGCTTTGAAATCGTAAACCGCAGGTCTTCCTTTTGCTGGATCAGTTTAGGGCTGTCATACGTATCGACTTGTATTATGGATTCATACGCCTGATCCAAAGCTTCCAGGGAGTTGTCCAGCTCTCCTTTCTGCCAAAAATCCTGAGAAGCATCGATAAGATTCAGAGCCTCATCCAAAATGGCTTGTGATTCTTTTTGCTGTTCAGGGTCTCCATTCGGAGAGTCGGCAGCGGATGCCCCGTCCCCGGCAGTTTTTCCGCGGATCGTTCTGGCTGATTTTGAGTAATTTTTTGATGTGGACTGACCGGATTGGGATGACCGGGAACCTATGGCTGCCCCCGGATCAAAAGGTGCGGCAGGTTTTTCCGGCTTTGGACCTTCATCTTGCTTACCCCTGATACTTGATAAGAATTCAAGACAACCGGATAAGGAGAAAAATATAAAGATGAGCAACAACCATAATCGCAATCTGATCAAATCAATTTCCCTCGGTCGTCGGTTGGGAACCCACGCATTTAGACAGATTATTTTCAAACAAGATTGTTAATCTGTTAATCGTTTACACAAACCAGGAAGCCTTTGTCAAGGATTTATCTGTGAGATACAGGGGGGGGTGCGACGGTCGTCTCCGGTCGTCGTTGATTTCATTGTCAACACTCTTTGGTGGAAATAAGCGGGTTGTTACCGAGGACAGGACAGATAAATTCCTGCTCCTTCACCAAGGGTGTGACCTTTTTTGCCACAAGTTGATAGCGTCCCCTGCCGTCGTGGCAAACAGAGAGCGCCGCCTTGTGATGCCGGGTAGGCTTAAGAAGCCAAAATTGCCAGTGATGCGGGTTCCCGGGCAACCGTGGGTCAAAAGAGATCCGCAAGGTCTTATTTGCTGAAAAATGAAAGCTGAACTGGTCTAATGGTACCGACAGCCCCATGCCCCGTGCTTTGATATAGGATTCCTTGAGCGTCCAATAATCGAAAAATCGATCCAGTTTTCTTTCCTCGGACAGGTGGCGCAGATCACTGACTTCTTCCGGGGAAAAAAACCGGTCAGCAATTTCCATTGGTTTTCCACGCCGTTCCGTGTCTTCAACATCAACCCCAATGTCCTGATTCAAGGCGATGGCGCATACGATCAGTCCGCGGGTGTGAGAAAGGTTAAACCGAAGCTGTGAAAAGATTTCCGGGGATAAAATTTCAGGTTTGCCATGATCGTTTCTGGAAAAGCGCCAGCAGCGTGGTGCGACGTCTGCGTAGCGGGACAAGGTTGCACGGACTACCGCGCGGGCAACCAGGTATTGATGGCGATCTCTATCAAAATAAAACCGTTGCCGCTGAACCTGTTCATCAGGGGACAGGAGGTTATTATAAGCTGTGAGAAGTCGGGCATCCTGAATTTGATCAGGAAAAGCAAACCACAAGTGAACCTCATGGGGCTTAAGTATTAAAGCCGGAAGTTTGTCATGAAGATGCCGCATCATAAAAATGTATTTGGTCGGGGCGACTGGATTTGAACCAGCGACCCCTTGAACCCCATTCAAGTGCGCTACCAGACTGCGCTACGCCCCGACATAAGCGTGCAAGTACTATCAATTAGAACTTGTATTGTCAAGAAATTATATGATACTTAATTCCAACGGTCTCATAATAGGTTCTGGAAAGGCCTTTTAGGGGGGTGTCAAAATTTAAGTTTTATGTTTTAAGGTCGGTTCAGGATGAAAGCAGGGTCAGACAAACTATTGGTGCCGGGGTTCCTGATGCCGGGGGACACCATTGGAATCGTTGCTCCTTCCAGTCCGTTTGACATGGAGAATTTTCGCCGGGGCGTGGCGGTGTTGGAAGACATGGGATTTCACGTCCATGCTCCGGAAGGTCTTTTTAAAAAATCCGCTTATCTTGCCGGTTCGGATTCCCACAGGGCCCGCATGGTCAATCTGCTTTTTTCAAATGCAAAGATCAAAGGGATCGTCTGCGCCAGGGGCGGGTTCGGCGCTATGCGAATACTTTCGTTGTTAAATTATGAGATTATCATAAAAAACCCCAAGTTTTTCATCGGGTTCAGCGACATCAGCGCCATTTTGTCGGCATTGTACACCCGATGCGGTCTCATCACCTTTCACGGGCCCATGGTCTCCTCTCTGGGCCGCGCGACTCAGAGGACAAAGGATGCGCTGCGGTCGGCCCTGCTGGGGGATAAAAAGATTGAAATCCGTTTAAAAAGCGGCGTGACAATTCAATCCGGCGCGACCCGGGGGCCGGTGATCGGGGGGAACTTAACCACACTGGTTCACCTGATGGGAACTCCATTCATGCCTTCTTTTAAGGGACATATCCTTTTTCTCGAAGACAGGGGAGAAGCGGCATACCGGATCGATCGGATGCTGACGCAGATGAAGATGGCCGGATGCTTCGATGGCATCCTGGGCCTTGCCCTGGGGTATTTCAACGCGAGAAACCGCATGCATGAAATTTTTAAAATTGTGGCGCATGTTTTCACGGGGTTGAACATTCCGATCCTGGCAGGGTTTGACGTGGGCCATGGAAGAACCAACCTTACCCTGCCCCTGGGGCTTCCGGCGGCGCTGGATGCCGACGCGCACGTGCTGCAGTACAGTTAGGGTGAGCCCTTAGCTTTGAGTCGAACACTTTGGCCCGTTATGATGCGAATATGTTCAAACCGGTAGACCGCCTGATGCGGCAGGGCCTTCTGGATAATGTTTTTCCGGGGGCGGTCCTTCTGGTATCCAAAAATGGCCGGGTCATTTTTTTTGAGGCTTATGGGTACGCCCATCCCTGCAAGGGATCCGAAATGACCCGGGAGACTTTTTTTGATCTGGCCTCCCTGACCAAACCGCTTGCGACAACCTTGGCGGTGATGAAGTTGGTTCAAGAAAAAAAAATAACTCTCGATCAGAATTTAGCAACGACCCTGCCGCTGTTTAAAAACACGGACAAAGGCGGCATAACCATCAGACACCTTTTAAGCCACAGCTCGGGCCTTCCGCCCTACCGGCCCTATTATCTTGAGATGCATTCTGTCCCACCTGGTAACAGACAGGCCCTCCTGAGGGGCTTGCTGGTAAAAGAGGCCCTGGTCAATCCCATCGGGGGAAAGATGGTCTATAGCGACCTGGGGTTTATGATTCTTGCATGGCTGGTGGAAACTGTTTCGGGCCGATCATTTGATGGTTTCGTTACCGGAGAAATTTATCATCCACTCGGGCTCGATGATCTTTTTTTTATCAAGACTGATCCGGCGCGATCCGGAAAAAAAATTGCTGTCACCGAACTCTGCCCATGGCGCAATCTGCTCCTGGAAGGGGTTGTGCACGATGAAAATGCTTTTGTTCAAGGCGGCATCGCTGGGCATGCGGGACTTTTCGGGACTGCCGCTGACATTCAGAAACTCCTGCGCACATTAGCGGCAGCCTACCATGGTGAATGCCGGGGCAATATATTCCAGAAGGATTTGGTGCATCAGTTTTTTCGGCGTGACCCGATCATTGGCAGACCGCTGGGATTTGATGCGCCGTCCCGAACGGATTCAAGCTGCGGACGTCATTTTTCCGACAGAAGTGTCGGTCATCTCGGGTTTACCGGAACTTCCTTTTGGATGGACTTGATGCGCTCAGTAATTGTTGTATTACTGACCAACCGGGTTCATCCAACGCGCGAGAATATTAAAATAAAAACATTCCGTCCCAAGGTTCATGACATGATAATGGAGAATGTTATAGGGACCCCCTTTCCCCAATAAAATTGAGAAGAACCGGACAGAATAATTTCTTCTTGTATTTATTTAATATTTTTGGTAGTGATTCCAATTGATTTTACCGGGGAAAAATTGAGCGCTTCTGTTGGTTCTACGAGACCTTTGAAAAATGCTCGATTTCGTTCAAGTTCAAGGATGGCGAAAAATTTAACCGCAGGAATACATTTAGTATTTTGAGGATTAAATTTTGAGCCAGACGCAGAAATTGGGCGAAAGGGGGTGTTTTGCGAAGGTCTCGTTAAACGCGTAAACAATACGCTGTTTGTGGGAAAAAGAGGGGATATGAGCTTATTCTTCGATTCTATTCTTGGCTGGTTTTCAAGCGACCTTGCGATTGACCTGGGTACGGCTAATACGCTTGTTTATATCAAGGGCAAGGGGGTTGTCCTCAGTGAACCTTCCGTGGTCGCCGTGCGCACGGACAGTAAAGGAGGCAACCGGGTTCTGGCTGTCGGCACGGAGGCCAAGAACATGCTGGGAAGAACCCCGGGGAACATCGTCGCCATTCGTCCCATGAGAGACGGGGTCATCGCGGACTTTGAAGTGACCGAAGCCATGCTGCGTCACTTTATTACCAAGGTGCATAACCGACGCCGGCTGGTTCGGCCTCGGATCATTATCGCCGTGCCATCCGGGATTACACAGGTTGAAAAACGGGCGGTCAGAGAATCTGCGGAATCTGCAGGGGCACGTGAGGTGTTTCTGATTGAGGAACCGATGGCTGCGGCCATCGGCGCCGGTCTTCCTATCACGGAACCGATCTGTAATATGATCGTTGATATCGGTGGCGGAACCACGGAAGTGGCGGTGATTTCACTGGCCGGAATTGTCTACAGCAGATCCATTCGGGTGGCCGGTGATAAAATGGACGCGGCGATCATACAGTATATTAAAAGGAAATATAACCTGTTGATCGGCGAAAGGACCGCCGAGGTGATTAAGACGACCATCGGAAATGCCTACATCGATCCGGAAAATATAGAAACCATCGAAGTCAAAGGTCGGGACTTGGTGTCTGGCATTCCAAAAATTCTGGCGATTGACTCGGAAGAGGTGCGGGTTGCGATTTCCGAACAGATCGAAGCCATTGTTGAAACGGTAAAAATAGCACTGGAACAAACCCCTCCTGAATTGGCCGCTGACATTGTCGACCGGGGTATCGTGTTGACGGGCGGATGTGCGTTGCTGAAAAATTTAGATAAGCTTCTCATCCAAGAGACCGGCCTTCCCATAACTGTTACCGAAAATCCGCTGATAACGGTGGTGGTGGGAACGGGGATGGTCCTGGAAAATTTAGAAATCCTCAAACAGGTTGTGATTACATAGCTTCATGTTCTCAAAGAAGACAGCGATGATTGTCGGCCTAATCGTTCTGATTGCTGTCAACCTTATAATCCTTTCAGTGGTCAACAGACGTTCTGCTTCCTATGCACCGGGACGGGTCGCTTTTAGCATTGTTTCCCCTTTTCAGCGCGCCACGGCACGGTCCATTCGCCTTTTTAGGGAAGTATGGGCGCATTATTTTTTTCTTGTTTCCGCGGCCAAAGAGAGGGATAATCTTAAAAAAGAGGTAAGCCGCGGCATCGAAAAAAACAACCAGTTCATCGAAACAGAACTTTCCAACCTGAGACTTCGAAGTTTATTGTCTTTCGAAAAAACTGTGGACAGCAGCCTGCTGGCGGCCGAGGTGATTGGAAAGGACCCCTCTCCATGGTTTAAAACAATGATCATAAATAAGGGGATGGCCGATGGGGTTGAAAAAGGATTCCCCGTGGTGGTTTCCGAAGGCCTTGTCGGACAGATCGTTGACGTTTCAACAAATTACGCCAAAGTGCTGCTCTTGGTGGACCACAACAGTGCCGTGGATTCCATGGTGCAAAGATCCAGGGCAAGGGGAATCGTTAAAGGTGAGTCTGCAACCCGTTTTATTTTTAAGTATGTGTTAAATAAAGAAGATGTTAAAACCGGCGACAATGTGATTTCGTCCGGGCTGGATGGCGTTTTCCCGAAAGGATTACGAATCGGTGCGGTTACAGCCATTCAGCAGCGGCGTTCAGGGATTTTTCAGGAAGTGGTTGTAAAACCCTATGTTGATTTTGAAAAACTTGAAGAAGTATTAGTATTGCTTAAATAAATTCGGGGCATCGGTGAATTATATTATTTATACCATATCCTGCCTGTGTCTGGTCATTATTCAGACCACGATTCTGCCTTTTAGCCCGTTTGGGAATAAATTTTACGATCTCCTGTCCCCGCTGGTTATTTTTTTCGGACTATTCCGTCCTGTGCGGGAAGGCATACCGGTCGTTCTGGTGACCGGATTTATAATGGACGGCCTTTCCGGGGGGCCTGCAGGACTCTATGCCACCACATATTTCTGGCTGCTTATCGCGGTAAAGTTTATCATTCAATATTTGCATGAAAACAATCGTATCCTGTGGCCGATTGTCGTTATTCTGGGGGTCTTGATTGAAAATTTGATGATTTATGCCATTGTTTCCCTGGTCAGCCCGCATTACCAGTTTAACATGTCAGATATCAAAGCCGTTTCAATACAGCTGGTATGGGCCGGGTTAACCGGGCCGATGATCCTTATGTTTTTATATGCGGTGCTGCGTATCCGCGCGCTTTAGTGTTTCAGGCGGATGCTGCGGATGGACACGAGGTGAATTTTTTGGAAAAAACCCTGGACAAGTACTTAGATACCGTGGACGGCGACTGGTATAAACAACGTATCGCCCAGGCGCTGTTTTTTTTAATTGCGGGCTTTATGATTCTTGTGGCTCGCCTTTTCTATCTGCAGGTCATTGAAGGGCAGGAGTTCCGGCGGCTTTCTGAAAACAACAGCATCCGGCTGCAAACCATTGATCCTCCGAGAGGAATGATTTTTGACCGTAAGGGGAAATTGCTGGTGGATAACCGGCCTTCTTTTGATTTGAGCATCACACGAAAGGACGCCAAACCGATCGAGCGCACGGTGGAAAACCTGTCCGCTTATATCGGTGTCTCGGCTGAGGAGCTTATGTCCAAAATAAGGCGGAACCCTAATATTTCCTCCTACAAGCCGATTTTGTTAAAGCAGGATATCGGCAGGGAGGCGCTGGCCGCCATTGAGGTGCACAATTTGGACCTTCCGGGTGTTCTGGTCTATGTAACTCCGCGACGGGAATACATTAAGAAACAGAATGCAGCGCACATTTTAGGATATTTAGGTGAAATCAATTCCAAGGAACTAAAAAGCGGGAAATATCCGTACAGTAACATAGGTGACTTTATTGGAAAATTCGGGGTTGAAAGAACCTATGAGCATCTTCTGATGGGGAAACAGGGGGGGCGACAGGTAGAAGTCAATGCATCCGGGCAGGTGGTCCGGGTGCTGAAAACCGTCCAGGCCCAACCGGGGCATGCAATTTATCTAACAATTGATCAGCAGTTGCAGGAAAAAGCGGAAAATCTTCTGGGCGGTCATGTGGGCGCCATCGTGGCAATGGAGCCGGGCACAGGCAATATTCTTGCAATGGCAAGCAGCCCTTCTTTTGATCAGAACGCTTTTGTCGGCCGGTTGTCCTTTAAGGAATGGAATGAACTTGCGTCCAACCCGTTCCGGCCCATGGAGAACAAGGCGATACAGGCTGAATACCCGCCGGCTTCGGTGTTTAAGATTGTCACGGCCATAGCCGGCTTAGAGGAAGGGGTCATCACCGAAAACAGCTCATTCTACTGTCCGGGGTACTATGAATATGGAGATCGCGTTTTTCACTGCTGGAACAAATTTGGTCATGGACAGGTTAATGTCGTCAAGGCCTTGACCGTTTCTTGCGATGTCTTTTTTTATCAGCTCGGTCAAAAGCTGGGGATTGAACGACTGTCTCGATATGCCCGGTTATTGGGATTAGGGGCGCCTACCGGAGTGGACCTGGAACATGAAGCCAAAGGACTGGTTCCAACTCCGGCCTGGAAAAAACACAAACTGGGCCAGTCCTGGCAGGGGGGGGAAACGCTTTTGGCCGCCATCGGCCAGAGTTATAGTTTGGCCACCCCGCTGCAAATGGCGTCGTTGCTATCAGTGGTTGCCAACGAAGGCAAACGATACAGGCCCACCATATTGAAAGAAATCATTTCTGCCGATGGAGAGGCGATTTTCCTGGGAAAAAGTCAGACCACCGGACATCTTCCTGTCAGTCCGGAGACCATCCGGGTTGTAAAAAAAGGATTGTGGAACGTCGTGAACAGCAGCGCGGGGACAGCCCATGACATCAGGTTGGAAGGGGTTGAGATCAGCGGAAAAACCGGAACAGCCCAGGTTGTCGGCCGGGAGAAATTCAATGGGGTAAAAACCGAGGACATCCCCTATCAGGTAAGGCCGCATGCATGGTTTGCCGGTTATGCTCCTGCCGGCGACCCCCAGATAGCTGTTTCCGTTATTATCGAGCATGGCGCAAGCGGCTCCAAAACAGCGGCGCCCATTGCCAGGGATGTTATCCGGGAATATTTGAGAAAAGGGCGATAGGGGATGTTTGATCGGCGACTCGTTGAAAATTTTGACTGGGGGTTATTGGGCATGACCCTGCTGATCGGCTGTTTTGGGATCATCATTCTTTACAGCGCGGTGGCATCCGGGGGAACGTTTCCGCAAAAGACACTCTTTGTCAAACAGCTCTTCTGGTATACGGCCGGTTTGATGGTAATGATTGCAAGTTTTTTAATTAATTATAGATATCTGGAAAAATGGGCGCATATGGTTTACGGCATTTCCATTTTTTTCCTGGTCGCCGTGTTAATATTCGGCAAGCAGATCGGCGGTTCGCGGCGGTGGCTGGTTTTCGGGCCGGTTTCATTCCAGCCGTCGGAACTGGCCAAGGTGGCTGTAATTGTCGTTATGGCGCGGTATTATTCCAAACGGGTAAGCAATGAAGGGTTTACCTGGCAGGAGCTGTTAACGCCATTCATCTTGATGCTGCTGCCTGTTTTATTAATCGTCAACCAGCCCGACCTGGGGACGGCAATCCTCATCGTCCTGATTTCAGGCACCTTGATGCTGTTTGCCAAAATTGAAAGGCGTTCCCTGTTGTTTATTGCACTGCTGTCCTGCGCGGCTGTTCCGATGGTTTGGTTTTTTCTGAAAGAATATCAAAAGCAGCGTATTCTCACGTTTTTAAATCCCGATCGTGACCCGTTGGGCGCTGGGTATCATATCATTCAGTCCAAAATTGCCATAGGTTCTGGCATGGTGGGCGGAAAGGGGTTTTTAAAAGGGACCCAGAATGCATTGTCCTTTCTTCCCGAACACCATACGGATTTCATCTTTTCTGTGCTCGCGGAGGAATGGGGATTTGTCGGGTCCATGGTGGTTTTGTTTATCTTTCTGTTTATCATTTTCAGGGGGCTGCATATCGCGTATCGGTGCCGGGATTCCTTCGGCACGCTCCTTTCCTTGGGGATTACCGCAATTATTTTTTGGCAGGTTTTTATCAATGTCGGGATGGCAATGGGACTGATGCCGGTGGTGGGCGTTACGCTGCCTTTTGTCAGCTATGGCGGCTCGTCGCTGGTTACGAATATGCTTTGTGTGGGTATTTTGATCAATGTGAGCATGAGAAGATTTATGTTCGAGCCGTAACATGCGGAGATAGGAGTGAAAAAGGCAAAACATACGGATGCCACAGCAACTTATATCGGTGCCGATGCAGTTATCCGGGGAGAAATCCAGTTCGTCGGCACAATAAGAATTGACGGAAAAGTGGAAGGTAAAATTATCAGCGATGCGGGTGTGGCTATTGTTGCCGAAAATGCACTTGTCAAAGCGGATATCAATGTTTCGGTTGCAATTGTTTCCGGACAGGTCCATGGAAATATTTACGCGAACCGCAGAATTGAGATTTATCCTCCCGGGCGCGTGGATGGAAATGTCATGGCGCCGGTTATCTCGGTGGAGGCGGGCTCTGTCATTAATGGAACCTGTGCCATAACCGCCCGGACGATATCTTTTGAGAAGGAAGGCGGGGCCCCGGACGCAGCCTTGACAGTTTAACACCTTCTCCGGACCTGTCATCTTTCCGAACCCTCCGCAACGGAATTCGTGCGGGGCGAACTGAAAAAGGAGTGCATTCCCTGCAGCTTGCGGCGGGGTTCTTCCATTTGGGATCCATAATATTTCCAAAAACCATTTGACAAATTACGGGGGCTGATGTTACAGACGACGCGAATTCTTTAGAGTTATTAAGACATCAGGGGTGAGTTAGTGCCATAGCGGTGTGCCCAATGTGGGGAAGGAGGATCTCTTTTGATAGACATCAACGAGTCGGTCGTCATTCAGATCGTCAATTTTATTTTATTGATATGGGTGCTTAATGCCGTTTTGTTTAAACCCGTTCGCGCGATCATGAACAAAAGGAAGGAAAAAGTAAACGGGCTGGAGAAAAACATTAATGATTTCCTGCTGAGTGCGAAAGAGAAGCAGGATACGTTTTCTTCAGGGCTGAAGGCGGCCAGGGACAAAGGTCTAAAAGAAAAAGAAGCTTTGATTCAGAAGGCATCCGCAGAAGAAGAGGAGATCATCAAAAAAATTAATCAAAAGGCCCAGAGTGACTTGCTGAAGATCCGTGAAAAAATTGTTCAAGAGGCGGACGATGTCAGAAACTCCCTCCGGAAGGAAATCGATTCCTTTGCCGGTTTAATTGCCCGAAAACTTCTCGGCAGGAGCGTATGATGCAGCAGCGGGATTTAAAAAAATTTTTACTGTTGCTGGCCGTCATGCTGATCCTCCCTTTTTCCACCGCCCAAGGCGCGTCGGACGGAGAGCATGGCTCCGGCGAATCAATTGAATGGCAGGCAACCGATACCTATCGGGTGATGAATTTTGTCGTTCTGGCGGCGGGCCTTTTTTTTCTTTTGAGAAAACCGATCGCCCAGAGTTTTAACTCCAGAATCAGCCGGATCAGAGATCAGCTTGCAGAACTGGAGGAAAAAAAGAAAACTGCTGAGAAAGAGCTTGCCCGATACGAGGAAAAACTGACAGCCCTGGATGAAGAGGCAAAAAAAATACTGGACGACTTCATCCAACAGGGAAACGAAGCCCGGATAAGAATCATTGAAGAGGCCAACTCTCTGGCTGAAAGAATTGAAAAAGAGTCGATTAAGACCATAAAGCATGAGTTTAAACAGTCTAAAATGAAACTGCAGCAAGACATTCTGAACCAATCTATTTTAAAGGCTGAAGAAATAATCAGGGATAAAATTACCGATAAAGACCAAGCTGTCTTGATCGATGAATATTTAAAGAAGGTGGTGTTGCTGTGAAACAAATTACGATTTCTCGACGTTATGCTAAAGCGCTGTTGTTAATCGGGAAAGATGACGGCAGGGCTCAAGTTTACGGTGAGGAACTATGCAAAATTTTGGAGCTGATATCAAAGGAAAAAGAGCTTCAGGAGGCCATCTGCAATCCCTTGTATGACACTGCAAGCCGGAAGAGAGTCCTGCAGGCCGTTTTAAGCAAACTGGAACTTTTCCCGGTTGTCAACTCGTTTTTACTCCTGCTGTTTGACAAAGGCCGGTTCGGCCTTTTAAATCAGATCAATGATTTTTATGAGCTTTTCCTGGATGAATTCAATGGTGTTGTCCGGGCGGACCTGACGAGCGCCTTTAAGCTGCAGCCCGAAACCGTTACAAGGGTGAAGCGCGAACTTAATCGAATAACCGGCAGAGAGGTTAAACTGGAGCTTTCCGTAGATCCTGCTTTGATTGGTGGAATCGTTACAAAGATAGGTGATCATATTTTGGATGGGAGTATTAAAACTCAATTGAATAATATGAAGGAATCTTTGAATAGGGGCGATGTTTTATAATGGAATTAAGAGCTGAAGAAATAAGCCAGATCATCAAGGAGCAGATTAAAGATTTCGACAAAAAGGTTGAACTCAGTGAAACCGGGATCGTGTTGTCGGTTGGGGACGGTATTTCCAAGGTGTATGGCATGGAAAAAGTTATGGCCCTCGAGCTGGTTGAGTTTCCGGGGGGTATTCTGGGCCTGGTGCTGAACCTGGAAGAAGATAATGTGGGCGTCGCCATTATGGGTGAGGATATCCATATCAAGGAAGGAGACATTGTCAAGCGGACCGGCCGGATAGCCCAGGTGCCCGTTGGAGAGCCTGTTCTCGGCCGGGTGGTTTCGGCCATGGGAGAGCCCATTGACGGCAAGGGACCGATCGATGCCGCCGAGTTCAGGCGGGTCGAAATGGTTGCCCCCGGTGTTATCGCCAGAAAGAGCGTGCATGAGCCGCTTTATACCGGGCTTAAGGCGATCGATGCCATGACGCCGGTGGGCAGGGGCCAGAGAGAACTGATTATCGGTGACCGCCAGATCGGCAAGACCGCCATTGGCATTGACGCCATCATCAACCAAAAAGGCAAGGATGTTTACTGTATTTATGTGGCCTGCGGGCAGAAAAAATCCACGGTCGCCCAGGTGGTTGCGGTTCTTGAAAAACATGGCGCCATGGAATATACCACCGTTGTTTCCGCTTGTGCCAGTGATCCGGCGACATTGCAATACATTGCCCCGTATTCCGGATGCACCATGGGCGAATATTACCGGGACAAGGGCATGCATGCCCTGATCGTCTATGACGACCTTTCAAAGCAAGCCGTCGCTTATCGTCAGGTTTCCCTGCTGCTGCGCCGGCCTCCCGGACGGGAAGCTTTCCCCGGAGATGTTTTTTACAATCATTCCCGGCTTCTTGAACGGGCCGGCAAGCTCAATGACGCGCTTGGTAAAGGGTCTTTAACCGCTTTGCCGGTTATTGAAACCCAGGCCGGAGATGTTTCCGCATACATTCCCACCAATGTTATTTCCATCACGGACGGTCAGATATATCTTGAACCGAGCCTGTTTTTTGCCGGGACCCGCCCGGCCATCAACGTGGGGCTGTCCGTGTCCAGGGTCGGCGGATCCGCCCAGGTCAAAGCCATGAAACAGGTGGCCGGAACGCTGCGTCTCGATTTGGCCCAGTATCGTGAACTTGAGGCCTTTGCTGCCTTCGGCAGCGATCTTGATGTGGCGACCCAGCGGCAGCTGACCCGGGGGGCAAGGCTCGTTGAAATTTTAAAACAGCCCCAGTATCAACCACTGCCCATGGAAAAGCAGGTCACCATACTGTATGCGGGGACCAAAGGGTTTCTGGATAAATATCCCATTGGGCACATGAGAAAATATGAAGACGGCCTCTATCCGTTTATCGAAGACAACTTCCCGAAAATATTTGAAGGTCTTGCAAGAGAGAATGCAATTACGGACGAGCTGGACAAGCTGATGAAGGAAGCCCTGGCCGCCTATGATGCGGAATTCAAAGAGACAATACAGTAAAACAGTTTACAGTTTACGGTTTACAGTTGACGGTTAAGAAGACCAGGGGGCGGGGATCAGGTTTCAGGGATAAAAGCGGTTGACACTTTACGATTGCCGGAAAAAAAGGAAGGCAATTGAGATTTGCCTGGTCCTTAAAAAACTGTCAACTGTAAACCGATACTTTAGGGCTTAGATTGTATGGCAACGTTAAAAGATGTTCAGAACAAGATCGGCGCGGTTAAAAAAACAAAGCAGATCACAAGGGCCATGAACATGGTGGCCGCCTCCAAATTGCGCGGGGCGCAATCCCATATGGAGGCCTTCAGACCCTATGCAACCAAATTTGCCGAGGTCCTCGAAAGCCTTTCCCGAAGTGCCGGCAATGATTCAAATCCCTTGCTGGTAGCCCATGAGAACACCAAGAAGGTTAATATCGTCCTGTGTACTTCCGACCGGGGGCTGTGCGGCGGGTTCAATACCAGTATTGTTGAGAAGGCCCTTTCTTTTGCCCGTGAGGCAGTCAGTGTCGATAGGGAGGTTTCCTTCACTACGTTCGGGAAAAAAGGCCGGAACTGGTGCCGGAAGATGCGCTTTGCCATCGATAGCGAATATCTGGATGTCGTTGGATCCAGGATCGGGTTTGAAGTCGCATCCCGGGTCGGGAAAAAATTGATAAATGGATTTCTGGAAGGGACCTATGATGAGGTCTATCTGATTTATCCGGAGTTCATAAGTTTTGCCAGACAGGTTCCGGTGGTCAAAAAGATTTTACCCATGACCCCCATTGAAACCCAAAAGGATGAAGAAACTGAAAGAGGCAAGCCCTATGTGCCTGAACACATTTGCGAGCCGTCCTCTGATGAGTTGCTCGCAGAATTGTTACCCAGAAATGTTTATGTTCAGTTGTATAGCGCGCTGCTGGAAACATCCACCAGTGAGCACGCCGCCCGCATGGCGGCGATGAATAATGCCACCAAAGCGTGCAAGGATATGATTGACGATCTTGTTTTGGCCTATAATAAAGCTCGGCAGGCAGCCATTACGTCTGAACTGATGGATATTGTCGGTGGCGCCGAGGCCCTTAGCGGATGAATGATTTGGAGGTTAATAAATGGCAGAGAACATCGGTAAGATCAAACAGGTTTTAGGGCCTGTTGTGGATGTTGAGTTCGAGCCGGGCAAGCTACCCACCATATATACTGCGCTTTGTATTACAAATCCTGCGATTGACGACCAGCCGGATAATCTTGTCGTCGAGGTCGCCCAGCACCTTGGAGACAACACCGTGCGGACGATTGCCATGGATATTACCGACGGTCTCGTACGGGGGCAAGCCGTCAGGGATACGGGCAAACAGATTATGATGCCGGTGGGTGAAGCCGCGCTCGGCCGCGTGCTCAACGTGGTGGGCAGGCCTGTGGATGGTTTAGGGCCGGTCAGCCAGGAGAAAATGATGCCCATCCACCGGCAGGCACCTGCATTTACGGAACAGGATACGACGGTTCGTGTCCTGGAAACCGGCGTTAAGGTCATTGACCTGCTGGTGCCGTTTCCGCGGGGCGGCAAAACGGGAATGTTCGGCGGCGCCGGTGTGGGAAAAACCGTAATCATGATGGAAATGGTGCATAATATCGCCATGAAGCACGGCGGTATTTCTGTCTTTGCCGGCGTCGGCGAGCGCACGCGCGAGGGGAATGACCTTTATCACGAAATGAAAGATTCCGGTGTGTTGCCCAAAGCCGCGCTGGTGTATGGACAGATGACGGAGCCACCCGGCGCCCGGGCGCGGGTTGCGCTTTCCGCCTTGACGGTCGCAGAGTATTTTCGCGATGAAGAGCGACAGGATGTGCTGATATTTATAGACAACATCTTCAGGTTTACCCAGGCGGGTTCTGAAGTTTCCGCACTTTTGGGCCGGATGCCGTCTGCCGTGGGGTATCAGCCCACCCTGGCGGTTGAACTGGGTGAGCTTCAGGAACGGATTACAACCACCGATAAGGGGTCGATTACTGCCGTGCAGTGCGTTTACGTTCCGGCGGATGACCTGACGGACCCGGCGCCGGCCACCACATTTGCCCATCTTGACGGTACGGTGGTTTTGTCCCGACAGATCGTGGAACTCGGGATCTATCCTGCCGTGGATCCACTCGATTCAACTTCCAGGATTCTTGATGCGACCTATATCGGGGAAGAACACTACCGGGTGGCGCGCGACGTCCAGAAAATACTTCAGAAATATAAAGAACTGCAGGATATTATCGCCATTCTGGGAATGGAGGAATTGTCCGATGAAGATAAAGTGACGGTGGCGCGGGCCAGAAAAATTCAGCGGTTTCTTTCTCAACCCTTTCACGTGGCGGAAGCTTTTACGGGAAAGAGCGGAGCCTATGTAAAAATCGAAGACACCATCAGGGGGTTTAAGGAAATTTGTGAGGGCGTGCATGATCATCTGCCTGAACAGGCCTTCTACATGGTGGGCGGCATCGAAGAAGCTGTTGAAAAAGCGAAAGAAATGGCTGCCTATTAAGCTGGAAGGGAAAAGATGCCTAAAAATATCGGGTTGCAAATTGTAACCCCGGAAAAACTTGTCGTTAACGAAGATGTCCAGATCGTGATGGCGCCCGGTGTTTTGGGGGAGTTCGGCGTTTTGATAGGGCACACGCCGTTTTTATCGCTGCTTAAACTCGGTGTGGTTCATTACAGGGATGTCCATGGGGTTGAAAAAAATGTTTTTATAAGCAAAGGGTTTGCTGAAGTCCTGCCGGATAAAGTTACCATTCTGGCAGAATCGGCGGAGAGAAGCAGCGATATTGATACGGATCGCGCGCAAAGAGCCGCAGAGCGGGCCAGGAAACGTCTGGCCATGAATGCGGCGAAAGAAAATATCGATCATTCAAGGGCCAGCGCCGCCCTCGATAGAGCTATGCAGCGGCTGAAACTTGCCGGTACAATCAGAAACAGGTGATGGGTCGGGGGGGGGGGTCGGTTGACTTTTTTTGATGGGCAGGCCATGTGCAGGGTCTGCCTTTTTTATTGAGGTGGGAAAATGGGTAACACAGCCAGGTATGTAACCGTCGTCATTCTTGCCGCGGGGATGGGCAAGCGGATGAACTCGGATCAGGCAAAGGTTCTCCAAAAAATTCTTGGAAAACCCATGGTTTTGTACGTGGTTGAAACCGCCCAAAAAGTCGGCAATGAAGTCATAACGGTCATTGGAAATCAGGCGGACAAGGTCCGGGAAGTCATCTCGCAACACGCGGAAAACATAAAATTCGCCTTCCAGGACAGACAGCTGGGGACTGCGCATGCGGTGATGTGCGCCCTGAAACATATTTCAGACGATACCGGGCATGTCCTTATCCTGTGCGGGGATGTTCCGTTGATCAGGCCGGCAACGATCAGCAGGCTCTTGGATGATCATTTAGGGGCCCGGCGGGATCTTTCCCTGCTGGCGGTCGAAATGGACAATCCATCGGGCTATGGGAGGGTGTTGTTTGACGAAAATCGACAGCTGTGCGGTATCGTTGAAGAAGCGGATGCCACGGAAGGCGAAAAAAACATCAAAACGATTAACACGGGTATTTACTGCGTAAAAAAAGATTTTTTGTTCAGGTCACTGGCCCAGATCACAACGGATAATGTTCAGGGGGAATTTTACCTTACGGATATTGTCAAGATCGGTTTTAGGGGGTGCGAGAGCATCGGGTTGACGGTCGCGAAGGATTACCGGGAAGTCATGGGCGTTAACACCCTTGAACATCTGCTGAAAGTCGAAACATTGATGCGAGACCGTTTACAGTTGCCGGTTGACAGTAAAAAAAATAAAAGGGTGCCTTGAGGTCTTTAAAACTGTAAACTGTAAACTGTGAACCGGCAACCGTAAACTGCTTTTGTCCAATGACACTGGAGAAGAAACAAATATCTTGACTTTGGTCGGCACGCAAGTTTATATACAGGCAGGCAGGGGTGATTTAATGGACAAAGAATTTATTTTGAGTCAATTCGAGACCATCGAGAAAAAAGTTGAAAAGTTAATTGCAATTTGCAAATCACTTGAAAAGACAAACCTGGAACTTAGAAATAAAATCGGAAAATTAGAGGAGGATCTTCAATCTAAAGTTTTAACGGAAAACAGCTACACAGAGGAGAGGACATTAATCCGATCGAAAATTGACAATCTGTTGGTTAAACTTAAACAAGTTGAAAATATTGGAGAAAATTAGCGGTAGTAATCTTTAGGTTAAAATCCTGGAAAGCGGGAAGAGGTAATCATTGGAACGGCTTATCACCATAGAATTGTTTGGACAATCCTTTACATTTAAAACGGAAGCTGATAATTCACGGGCGAAGGAAGTTGCCGATTCTCTCGTGCAGGCGGTCATAAAAGTGGCATCTCAACAGTCAGAGGGAGCTTCCGAGATAAAAAAACTGACGACAATGATTTTGGCCTCGCTGAATATCGCAAATGAAAATATCGAGTTGAAAACGGAGCAGGACGAATTCATGCGGACCATCTCCGGGATATCAGCGGTTTTAATAAAAAACCTGGATGTTTGCATTTTAAGCAGTAAGGATTATCTTCCCGGTTGAATATGAACGATCAATATCAGCAAACCCTGATGACCTATGAGAACTTTCCATTTTTAACCTGTATTGACGGAAAAGGTTTTGACCTGGCGGGTCGACTCGACCCCGGTGCCGGGAGTGACGTGTTAATCAGAACCCCTGCCGTGTTCGTGATTGGAAGTAGTTTTTTGACCCAACATTCAACCCATGGGTGCCTTCGCTGATTTCGGTGTGCATGTTCTGCTCGTTCAGAAAAGCCTAAAGAAACTATAAGGCGCCCACCTGACTGAAAGGGTTTAAAGACCTGCCACACGGCACTGTGGCGGGGGTTCATTCGTCAGACTCCGGGCTTTTTTTGCCGCCCGTATTTTTGGGTTTAAGTTGGTTCTGTCTGAAAGCCGCTTTCAGCAACGTATCAGAAACTTTTGTCTTCCCTTTTGTTTTCCCCCGAATGTTTAGGGTCTTTTTTCACCTCCTCGTTTTGCTCTCCATTGTTATTTTAAGTTATATTTTTGGCAATTGAAGCTCCCTGCAGTCCCGCCCATGGCGGGACGGGG
>JAUYIZ010000334.1 GCA_030688615.1 Desulfobacterales bacterium
ACCCGTATCCGGGACCTGGCCGGATTGTTGCTGCTGTATTCCGGCGCAGCGTGAAATGCAGAGCAGACAACCTCACAGGCCCGGCAACCGTTGCACTTGTCCAGATCAACTTTGATCGTTTTGACTATTTTCTTTTCTTTCTCACCCATGGCGGCCGCCACCTCTTTGCTGTATTTCGTCTATGTTTCCGCCAAACTCTCCCGGGCGGAAGCACCGCCGTTGTCCGTCAAGATGCCCCGCTGTATGAAATCCCGGCTGACGTAATCCAACCCCAGCTCATCCAGGCTCTCCTGGGTGGGAATACCGTCGTGATTCCACCCCTTGAAGGCGTAATAGCGGTCCAAAAGCTCAGCTTCGTACTCAGGAAATCTCTTCCTCCAGTGATCCTCCGGCGGCTTCTCGTCTTTGCGCCTCATGCCCCGGCTGACATTGATGGCCCTGACAAGGTTCCGGTTCCGCCTGGCTATTTTCCACAGTTCGGCTTCATCGATATCCAGCCCGGTAGCCGCTGAAATTATCTTCGGCAGATTGTGGATGTGATAGGGAGGCTTCATGGGAAAGGATGACAGGCCGGCGCACAATCCGAGGGAGTCATCAATATAGTGCATGGACTCCAGCCAGTTCACAAGATCGAAAACCACTTCGGCAGACGGGTAATAGGGTGCCGGCGTGGTGGGCTCCCAGTTCAAAACGAATTCCTTGAACTTTTCATCAGGGACCTGGATCCAATCCTTTACAAACTCTTCCCGCAGCTCTCTGGTAACAAACGGCGCCTGGGGCACCTGCCCTTCGATCTGAGTAATGTTCATCTTCTCGCCGGTGGCATACATGAGATAAAAGATGGGATTCATCACTCCCAGCTTGATAGGCATCTGCTCATGTTTCTTGGTCGTATTGTGATCGTAGGCCTCTGCCCCCCTGCCGATCTTACGGGCCGCCCAGTAAACACCATCGGCCAGGACATCCCCGATCCCCTCGCGCCGGACAATTTTTTCAAGCAGCCAGAAATGCCGTTCCTCATTGGTGGCGGGGAACCCCGGCATGTCCGCGTCTGTCAGGATGCCCGCTTCGTACAGCTCAACGGCAAAGGCCATCACCTGCGGCGTGGTGTACCCGTCCACGCCGTACTCCTGGGCAAGGCCGGCGATTTTCAAGCCAAACTCCAAGTCTGACATGGCAGCCATGGTATAAGTGAGCTTCGAGTAGCATTTCATCATGTAGGGATGGATTCCCGGGTACTTCATGGTGGCCCCGCATTGCATGGGGCAGTTGTAGCAGCTGATCAAGCGCAGCCGCACCTTCTCAGCCGTCGCGGTCCAGGCCTTTTCGACTTCCTCGGTCCAAAAACCTTTTCTCCGGTGCCGGGCATTGCCCCAGGAGAAGGCAGTGACATGCCATGCCTCATCATGGATGGCCATCTCCTGGAATCCCAGGCTGCCGAAAATGGCCGGCACCCCCTTCACGGGGTTTTCTACCCGGTATTTTATATAATCCAGCACTTGGCTGCAAAGACCGATGAATTCTGCCGGGCGGGCAATATTGACGTCCTTGGTGCCCCGGACGGCAATGGCCTTTAGCCCCTTGTCTCCCATGACAGCGCCGACTCCAAGTCGGCTGGCACTGGACCTGCCCTGCTCGATGGAAGCAAAATGAACCCTGTTTTCACCGGCCAGGCCGATGGCCGCCACGTGCGCCTTGGGCTCCTTCAACTCGCCTTTAATAAGCTCTGTGGTTTCAAGAGCGCCCTTGCCCTTCAGATGAGAGGCATCGCGGATTTCCACCTTGTCGTTGTGGATCCACAGATAAACCAGCTTCGGGGATTTGCCGCGCAGGATCACTTTGTCGTAACCGGCATACTTCAACTCCGGCGCGAAAAACCCTCCCATCATTGAGAATGCCATGAGGTGCGTCTGGGGAGAAAAGGTACTGACGATGGTACGATTGGCGCCGGGAGCCGGCGTGCCGCATAAAAGGCCGGCGCTGAATATGAGGAGATTATCCGGCGAAAAGGGCTCGGTTTCCGGGGGCACCCTGTCCCATAATATCTTGGCGTTGGTACCCAGCCCCCCCAGATAAAGTCCGGCCAATCCCGGGTCGCTTTGCACCCTCTGAATGCTGCCCCGGGACAGGTCGATTTCTAAATTAAACCCTGTCTCTGCGTACCTCATTGTTTTTCCCCTTGTTAGAAAACCCGGTTCGGATGTAGCCATATAATAGCTACATCGTAACTACCTGTCAAGCACAAAGCAATTTGTTTAATTTTCTGCGCACGCCGCAACGAAATCCGGCGGCAGGGCCCTCATGGAACCGCGGCGGCAATTACTAATGAGGTCATTAATATTTAAACAGGATCAACAGGATTTGTGGGATTTTTTTTAAAATATCTTGTCGATCCAGTTAATCTTGTCAAAGAGTCCTTGCGTTTATGTCCAAACATTTTTGAGCTTATTAGTAAGCTGGACGTAGAACCCGATCCGCGGCAATACGCAAGGCCGGCGCTACTCCATATTTCTTTCCACAAGTTCAGCGATATCCATGGTCTTGATCTGCTCTTCCTTGCCCAGGTCTTTCATGCCGTCTTCGATCATCGTCAGGCAGAAGGGGCAGCTCACCGCAACGTTCGAGACCCGGCGGGCGACGATTTCTTCGGATCGCTCCAGATTGATTCTTTTACCGATGGTCTCCTCCATCCACATTCTACCGCCACCGGCGCCGCAGCAGAAGCTCTCCCGACCGTGGCGTTCCAGTTCTTTGAACCCGCCGTTGGAGACGGATTGCAGAATGGATCTGGGTTGATCGAAAATGGCATTATATCGCCCCAAGTAACAGGGGTCATGATATGTCAGAGCGCCCTCCAGCGCTGGTTTTATTTTTATTTTTCCTTCTCTGACGAGTTGATCGATGAACTGGGTATGATGGATCAGCTCGTAATTTCCTCCCATTTGAGGATATTCATGTTTTAAGGCATTGAGACAATGGGGGCATGCCGTGATTATTTTCTTGACCTTATAGTTGTTCAGGGTTTCGATGTTTTCCTGGGCCATCATCTGGAACAGCATTTCATTGCCCACACGCCTGGCAAAATCGCCGGTGCATTTTTCTTCCACCCCCAGGATGGCGAAGCTGACCTGGGCCTTTTGCAGAATTTTAGCCAGACTTTTCGATACTTTTTTGGATCGATCATCGAAGGAACCGGCACATCCGACCCAAAGGAGATAATCCACGTCCGGGTCGTCCGCCATCATTTTGATGCCGAGCCCTTCGGCCCAGTCGGCCCGCTTGTCATATCCGATCCCCCACGGGTTGCCGTTCCGTTCGAGCCCTTTCAGGGCCGGGTTCAGCTCCTTGGGATACGCTTCGGCCATCAGGGTCTGCCCCTGCCGCATGGCGATGATTCTGGGCACATGCTCGATGGTCACCGGGCAGACTTCTTCGCAGGCACGGCAGGTCGTACAGGCCCAAAGGGTGTCTTCGGCGATGACGTCGCCGATTAATTGTTTCTTGCTCTTGAGGGCCATGACCTGTTCTTTGATTTTTTCAACCTGTGCGGGATCTTTGTTTTCTTTGACGGCAGCGGACAACCCGGCCCTTTGGATGATATTTGCGGCATTTTCCAATAGTTCAAGCTTAAGGTTGTCATTGAAATCATGCAGATTCAAGGGCTTGTCCGTGGTGTAGGTCGGGCAGACCTCCTTGCATCGTCCACATTCGGTACAGGTGTAAAGGTCCAGTCCCTGTTTCCAGTTGAGCTGGTGGATATGATTGAGTCCCAGGGATTCATCCTCCCAGGCGGCCTCGTCTTCCAGATCCAGCAGTCTGGTTTTTTCATGGGGATAACCCAGGCTTTTCAGAAAAACGTTGGGCAGGGCGGTGATCACATGAAAATGTTTTCCCAAAGGCAGAAGGTTCAAAAACGTCAGTTGCGCACAGATGTGAAGCCAGAACATCATGACCGTGATGGTGGTGTTGGCTTCCGCGCCCAGCCCCGAAACCAGGGCAGCCGCGCCCACCGATATGGGCGTCCAGAGAAATTCGGCGCCGTATCGGGGGTGATTAAAATAGTGGATGCCTCCCGGGTTGCCGTACAATTGAATCAGATTGTACCGTGCGCCGTCGTACAACAGATCGGACGCCATCAGAATCCCGATCATCGCCAGGACCAGATAGGCTTCGAAGGTATTGTGCACCCGTTTGGGTTTTAGGACGGATCGGCGGAAAATCGCCAGGATGACCATCAACAGGACAATGCCTTCCATGATGTCTTTCACGGCGATGTAAAGATACCCGGCCAAAGAGTCGCCTCCCAGAAACGGCAGGTGATATCCTTCTTGAAACCCTTCGCCGTACAGGGTCAGGCTGCGAATCAGCAGGACGCAGAAGCCCCAGAAAATAAGCGCATGCATGATGCCCGAACTTCTTTCTTTGGCTCTTCCCACCAGGCGTTTCTGACCCATGGCCAGAATGACCATATTGGTCAGGCGTTCTTTCAGATGATTGATTCTATCGGTGGGTGCAAGGGCCGATAACAATCGAATTTTCCCGGCCATCGTACGGCCGAAAACTGTCAGGGCAACAACTATCAGAAGAGTCATCAACAAAGGATTCATCTGAACCTCAACTATCTTCTAATTTTTTTAATCTCTTCCCGGAGGATGGGAACCACCTCGAAGAGGTCGCCGACAATACCATAATCGGCCACGTTGAAGATGGGTGCTTCGGGGTCCTTATTCACTGCCAGAATGACTTTTGAGCCTTTCATTCCCGCCAGGTGCTGAATGGCGCCGGAGATGCCGATGGCCATATACAGGGTCGGTGCTACGATTTTACCGGTTTGCCCAACCTGCTTATGATGGGGCATGAAACCGCCATCCACCATGGCGCGGGAAGCACCCAGGCCCGCCTTTAGATCGTCGGCCAGTTGCTTGACCAGATCGACACCGGCCTGATCCCTGACGCCCCTGCCCACCGAGATGACCACATCGGCATCGGACAGGTCGATCTCACCGCCTGCTTCCGATAGGATTTGCTTGATGAGGGCCTTTAAATCAGGTGCCGGGGGGGCAAGCCTGACCACGTTTTCGGTTCCGCTGATGCCGTCGGTCGCTTCGAAAGCGCCCGCCCTGACTACCGCCACCAGTTGCCCGGCATTGACCTTGACGCGCTGCACCACCTTATTGGTGATGGCGGGCCTTTTGACTTCAATCCGATCTGCCTGCAGCGTCACGTCAATGATATCCGTGGCGCACGCGGCATCCAATCGCGCCGCGACCCGCGGGGCGACGGCCTTGCCGCTTTCGGAAAAACCGAACCAGATCATATCGGCGCCAAATTGCTTGGCTGCGTCCACAACGCAGGATGCGTACGGCCCGGCTGAAAACAGCTCCAGTCCGGGATCGTCGGCCATGTATTGCGTATCGGAGCCGGCATTTACCAAGTCTGGAATAAGAGATTCGATGTTACTGCCGATCGCCACCACTGCGGTTTCAGCTCCGAGGGCTTTGGCTTTTGATAAAAGTTCGGTCGTGCTGCCTTTTAGCACACCTTGTTTGATGTCTGCAATTACGAGTACTTTAGCCATAATTGTTTTCCTTTCCTTATAATACCTTGGCCTCACTGACCAGAAGACCGACGACCCGGGCGGTAATTTCGGCTGCATCGCCTTCAAATTTTTGCCCGCCCTTGCGCGTTTCCGGTACGATAAATTCAGCAACTTCCGACTTTAAGGCGCCGCCGCCCACTTGATCATGCGAAGTGCCCAATGCCGCAAGGTCCATTACCTCGATGCCTTTTTTCTTGGCCATCATGATGCTGCGCATCTGGGGCAGCCGGGGTTCGTTAATACTGACATCAACCGTGACGACGGCCGGCAGCTCCAGTTCGACAATCTCGGTTCCGGCATCACCCAGCCGGGAGACTCTAAGGTGCCGCTCGTCCATGACTTCCATGGCGATCACATTACTGACACAAGGCAGCCCCAGGTATTCGGCCAGCATGATTCCGGTCTGGCCGCTATCGGTATCCTGGGCCTGTTTGCCGGTGATCACCAAATCATAGTTTCCCTTTTCATAAACCTTTTGCAGAACTTTGGCGTAGACGGACGAATCGGCCCTGGCCAGTGCCGGATCATCGATTTGAATCCCGTTATCGATTCCCATGGCATAGGCTTTACGGATGATTTTGGTGTTGTCTTCCCCACCGCCGATGCTGACCAGAGTCGTTTCCGCGTTGTTTTTTTCCTTAATCTGCACGGTGGTCTCCACCGCATTTTCGTCCCAGGCATTCATGACATACTGCAGCCCGTCTTCGACAATGGCCCCGTGATCCACCTTAATGTTCAATTCCACATCAACTACTTTTTTTATGGTTGTGAGAATTTTCAATTTGCCCTCCTGATCTTTTTCTTTCGAAAACATCACAGGCGAGACGCGTTTAGTCATCCCGCCTGCGGTTATCCAGCAATAGCGTTTTACAACATGGACACGGATGCAATCATGCTTTCGGCGTTCCCATGACTTCTGCAAACATGTTCATATCCCAGGTTTTCATTTCCGCAACGTTCTGGCGGAACTTGATGAAATCTATGGTGTCTTTCCCGGTGATTTTCTTGGTGTTGAAAGCGCCGAAGCCCAGGAAGGCCTCGCCGCCCATATTGGCCGCCAGCCAGTGCCTGTGGGCGTTCTTCATGGTATCCCAGAAGAACTTCTTTTTCTGGCGGATACTGTCGATGGACTCGATCAGGCATCCGGGAAACAGATTGGCAAAGGTCCAGACGATCTTGTCCACTTCCTTGTCCAGCAGTTCGAAATCCGCCTTGGGCTGGTGCTCCCTGACAAAAGCCTGGGCCTGTTTGAATTCATCCCCCTTTTTAGATTCTCCATAGACGATCTCGCCGTCCTCGACATATTTGTCTGTGATGATCGTGGGATTCCTGACCCATTTCCCGTCCACCTTAAGCACGGGAACCACCTTGCTGATCAGATTCTTGGCCCTCATCTTGTAAGCGGACCACATTTCACAAGAGACGCAGTTCCACATGG
>JAUYIZ010000335.1 GCA_030688615.1 Desulfobacterales bacterium
CTTCTGGAAAAGGCCGGAATAACTCTGCCATCTGTGCTGCCATCACGAACGGCCAATGTGCACACAAAGAAAAAACTGCCATCTGAAAGAATTCAAATATAATTTTAGATGGTTAGATTACGGTCCCCTTCTTAATTAAAGGGGAAGATTCGATATATTATCAAATCAGGATATTAAAGCCAAGCTTTTTTTAATGTATTGCCTTTTCAGCGAAATAAATGATATTAATTCCGGAGTTATCTTCAAAGGAGCATATTTGCATTAACGCTTTAGGCGAGGTAGAGCAGATGTGATGAACACAATGAACCCCGTTTCTCTGATGGAGATGTGGGGTTTTGTGTTTTCTGCGCTTCATAGGGGTGGCAGAGACCCAGGACCTGTCCGGTTTACAATAATTGGTTCCCCGGATGAATAAAAATGATAAAGATTTCCCTGATCATTCCTGCCCACAACGAAACGCAGCTCCTCCCCCGGCTGTTGGACACGGTGGATGAAGCCCGCGGTCGTTTCATTGGCGGTGCCGACGCGGTCGAGGTCATCGTTGCGGACAACGCTTCAACCGATGGCACGGCCAAGCTCGCGGCTACCCGTGGCTGCGTTGTAGTTCCGGTCGCACAACGGTTGATCGCGGCTGCCCGAAATGGTGGGGCGCGGGCTGCCCAGGGGGAGATCCTCTGCTTCGTGGATGCCGATATGCGGATTCATCCGGAGACATTCAACGGCGTGTCCGCAATCCTGACCAGGAGCAACATCGTCGCCGGCGCGACGGGAGTGCGGCTTGAGCGGTGGTCGGTCGGGATTGCGATTACCTACGCTGCCATGCTTCCGCTGGTGTTTCTGACAGGCATGGATACGGGCGTGGTATTCTGCCGGCGTGTCGATTTTAACGCGGTCGGCGGATACGATGAGAGACGGGAGATGGCCGAGGACCTGGCATTTCTTTGGGCACTGCGGCGGCTGGGCAAGACCCGAGGACAGAGGCTCATCCGCCTGACCGAGATAAAGGCCATAACGTCGATGCGCAAATTCGACCAGTACGGCGACTGGCACTATTTTACGAAAGTGATGCCGCTTGGTGTTCCCGCCTTGCTACGGCCTGCGGGACGAACCAAGCTCGCAAGCCGCTACTGGTATGGGAATGACCGATGAACGTGCAGCATTTGGTTAGGGACGCCCCCTCGATGAGGGCTTTTTTAACCCAAAGTATGGATTAGGACCCAGGTATAGGGGACTTTCACCACATAAGTTCACGGTCCCTGCTGGGCGTACACGGGAAGCGGACGGCTAATAGTTAACGATGACCAAACCTTAGCTGGAAGAACAGGAACGTGAGAATGATAGAAATAATCCGGGAACTCACCCACCCTGACAGGCTGGAATGTGTTTTTGTCGATTTACAAGACCCGCACTGCCATTAAAGGGGACCTTTTGCAGCTGTTGCGGGCTGATTCAGACCGTTCGGTTCAAAAAGTGCCTGTATTGTGGGGCGATACTGAACCCGGGATTACAATATGATCAGTAAAATCATCTCAGGCGGCCAAACCGGTGCTGACCGGGGGGCACTGGATGCCGCCATTAAATTTGGATATTCCCCATGGAGGCTGGATACCCAAGGGACGCCAAACCGAGGACGGGTCCTTGCCGGAAAAGTATCAGCTGACGGAGATGTCTACCGGCAGCTATTCAAAGCGGACCGAACAGAACGTGATCGATTCTGACGGCACCTTGATTCTGTCGCACGGGAAGCTTACCGGCGGTTCTCTGTTAACCCTCAAGTTGGCGAAAAGGCACGGTCGCCCCTGGCTGCATATAAACTTGGGCAAAACCCGGGTGGTTAAAGCGGTATCGGCTATAAAAGACTGGATCATAAATTATGGCATCAAGGTATTGAACGTTGCCGGTCCCCGGGCAAGCAAAGATCCCAAGATATACCAGGCGACCAGAGACATTATCGAGAGCCTTTAGCATGTTGGGGGAAACCGGTTTTCTTACATCTATCGAAGGAGGGTCAGCACATGAATAAATCAGGCGGAAAATATTCCATGGTAATGGTTCTGGCGGTCTTATTTGCCACCACGTTGATGGGTAACGCAAACGCCGACGCCCAATGGGAAGCGGAGTGGCAGAAGACGCTGGAAGCCGGGAAAAAAGAAGGCAAGGTTTCGGTGTATGTTTCTCAATTAGCTCCCGCAGTGAGGAGACATTCGCCCACCTTCGCCAAACAGTTTGGAATAGAAATAGAGGTTACTACCGGCAGGGGTTCAGAATTGGGACAAAAACTTCGTAGGGAAAAAGCAGCCGGAATGTATCTTGCCGATGTTGCCATTGCAGGAGGGGCAGACGTGTTAAGTTACAAGGAAATGGGCATAACAGAGCCTATGGACAGCAAGCTGATACTGCCAGAGGTTACCAACCCTAAGCTCTGGTACACCCAGGACCATCTTCCGTGGTTAGACCAAGCCAAACATTTATTCTATTTTCTAGCCTACCCGAATCGAGATATCACAATCAACACCAACCTGGTTAAACCTGAAGAAATACAATCATGGCAGGACCTTCTAAAACCCAACTTTAAAGGGAAGATTGTATGGAGCGACCCCAGTGTTACTGGAAGTGGTTTCAATGGTTTCGCCAGCAATATCATGAATAAGGCGACAGATGAGAATTACTACCGTCAGCTGGTCGCCAGACAGGATATAACATTATCCAGGAATTTGCGTCAAATGGCGGAGTGGCTGGCCCGGGGAAAATATGCTGTGGCTGTCTCAATCGCAGGGGGTGCCATGGCTCAGGTAATTAAATCGGGTGCACCTGTTGCTTATGTAAAAGTGAAAGAAGGGACTTATTTAAGTTATGGCGGCGGAATTGTATGCATTCCGGCCAAGGTCCCGAATCCGAATGCCGCCAAGGTATTTGTCAATTGGTTATTAAGCAAAGATGGACAAATTTTTTCCCAAAGAGGAGTGAAATATATGTCTGCCAGGAATGACATTCCCACCGAAGACGTAAACCCCCAAAGCAGGAGGATACCCGGAGAAATATACTATGCCGGCGCAAACAGCAGGGATGATTGGATGAAGGAGCACGTGAAATATCTTGCATTGGCCAAGGAGATCTTCGGGCCCCTGATCGGCAGATGAAAGTTACTAAAAATGTGGTAAAAACGGCTTACCAAGGAGGATCGGCACATGAATAAATCAGGCGGAAAACATTTCATGGTAATGGTTCTGGCGGTCTTGTTTGCCGCCACATTGATGGGTCACGTAAAAGCCGAAGCCCAATGGGAGGCGGAATGGCAGAAGACGCTTGAAGCTGCAAAACAGGAAGGCAAGGTAGCGGTGTATGGTTCTGACCTTCCCATTGTAATGAGAAAGCATGCTCCTTTTATCAAGAAACAGTTTGGAATAGAATTGGAGATCACTTCCGGTCGTGGTTCACAAATAGCACAAAGGCTCCGAAAAGAAACAGCAGCCGGAATGAGTCTTGCCGATGTTGTCATTGCGGGAGGTAACCCCACAGTGAGTTTCAAGCAGTTGGGCGTTACCGGGCCAATGGACAACAAATTGATACTGCCGGAAGTCACAAATCCTAAGCTGTGGTACACCCAGGACCACCTTCCGTGGTTTGATGATGCAAAACATTTCTTCTACTTTCTGGCCTATCCGAATCGGGATATCACCATCAACACCGATATGGTAAAGGCAGGCGAAATCAAATCCTGGCAAGACCTTCTTGATCCCAAGTATAAAGGAAAGATCGTATGGAGCGACCCCACTGTTTCGGGAAGCGGTTTTAATGGGTTTTGCACCAACATTATGAATAGGGTCACCGATGAGAACTACTATCGCAAGCTTGTAGCCACCCAGAATATCACAGTAACCAGGGACCAGCGTCAAATGGCAGAGTGGCTTGCCAAGGGAAAATTTGCAGTGGCGGTTTCCATTCCAGGTCCTCCGATTGCAGCCATGTTAAAAGCGGGTGCGCACATCGCTCACGTGTCCGTTAAAGAAGGCACCTACCTGAGTTATGGGGGCGGTATTGTGGGAATAGCGGAAAAGGCACCCCATCCTAATGCTGCCATAGTTCTTGTCAATTGGCTTCTCAGCAAAGATGGGCAGACTTTTGCACAGAAAGAAATGCAATATATGTCTGCCCGAAGCGATATCCCCACTGAAGGTGTCAACCTGAAATCAACGCGGGTACCTGGAGAGAAATACTTTGTTGCCGCCAACAGCATGGAGAAATGGATCATGAGTGAGCAAGGACAATACCTTGCTCTTGCCAAGGAAATATTCGGGCCGGTGATCGGCAGATGAAAGTTACTAAAAATGGGCAAAAACGCGTTGTATCGGCGCATCCATCCAAGGAGGGTCATCTCATGAAAAAATCAGGCAGGCAAAATTTTATCGTAATGGTTCTGGCGGTCTTATTTGCCGCCACGTTGATGGGTAACGCAAACGCCGAAG
>JAUYIZ010000339.1 GCA_030688615.1 Desulfobacterales bacterium
CACACCGAGTTCCTTGCCCCTTTTGATAATGCGTTCTTTGATTTCTTCCTTTAAATTTTTCGGCATCCAGACCATGCGCAGCAGCCCGCCGTCACCTGCAATGAATTTTCCCTGGGTGATGTTGAATTTTGAATGCCCTACAAAGCCGGGAGAGGACGCGCCGCCGCCCATGACACCGGCCAGGGTGGTAAACTTCATGCCGCAGGGCGTCTCCCCGTAATATTCCCGGTTGACCGTCATCACGCCGTTACAGGCCGGCAGCATGGCGGCGATGGCTTCGCAGCAGCCGCAGGTGGTCATGGGGTCCTTGACCATGGAATAAAAATTGTAATGGCTTACACTGCCCCGGGAAGCTTTGTAGACAAACTCGTTGGCACCCTTCCACTGGCCCAGAACCGGGTCAAGGCATTCCCCCTTGATGATGGGCTGGTTGGGCCCGGTGGGGTTGATTTCAAACGAGGCCTTGCAGTCCATCCAGTTGTAGGCGCCGCACAGGCCGGTCCTTTCCGGACTGACCGAGCAGACATGGCTGGGGGCAAAGGACTGGCACAGGGTGCAGGAATAATAGGTTTCCACGTCTTCGTCTTTCATTTTTTCAACCCGCTCATCCCGGAGCCTGTATTCGCCTTTGGCTCTTTTGGTCAGTTTGTCCACGTCCTGTTTTTTGGTGTACAGGGTGACCTGAACCTTGTCGACGATCTTCTGGAAATCCTGGTGGAACTTGGCATGCAGCACCACGCCGATATCTTTTAAGGTGAAACCTTTCTCCACGGCGCCCTTGCTTAACCGTATCCAGGCGATGTCCCTCTGGCCGATATGCATGATCCCCTGAATATAATTGATCAGATGGTGAATCTGCCGCTCCAGGATCGGTTCAAAGTCCGGCTGGAACTCACGGCCGGCGACCTGGACGTAAATCCCCAGAGGCAGGTTCTCGCCTTCCTTGATTTCGGTGATATCCGGGCCGATGAGCTCGACCTTGCCGTCCTCGATTTCGTTCATCTCGGCCATCTTCACCAGTTCCGTGGCCTGGGTTTTGCCGCCGCCCATCTGGCAGAGAAGATCCGCGCCCCGGACCCTTTCCCCTTCATAGGCCGGTCCGAAGGCACAGGAGATGTCGATGCTGGAAACCGTAACTTTCAGGCCCCTGACCTCAACGGACCGCTGGACCATTTCTGCATAAGGTACATTGGCCACCACGTGTTCGTAGGTGCAGATGCCGGTGGGCAGAATTTCCGGAATATCCGTGTCGGCCAGGGTGGGAAAGCCCCAGTTGACGCAGCCGGCAGCGGCCACCCCCCACTCGGTTCCGATGTCGCCCAGAGCGTTGACGAAGGCAAAGATCCGGTTTTTGTTGTAGAGCAGGATGCTTTTGTAATCGCCGGGTTTGACACCGCCGAAGGCCATGGCCGCCCGGTTGGCAAAACCCAGGGCAAATATGGCCGATGAGATGTCCGGGCCAAAGGGAACAATACGGGTGTTCCAGCCGATCTGCACGCCCGCATCGATGAGCTGTTCGATCACCGAGGTGTTGTTGTGCCGGGCCGCGCAGAAGATGTAAAGGCTTCTTTTCTGGTAGTCTTCCACAATCAGTTTGGCGATTTCAGGACTCGGCGCCGCCCCGACAATGGCGGCAAATCCGGGGGCGCTGCCGTCAACAAACTCCACGCCTCTTTTTCTGAGGATCGTGTCGTCGGCCGGACCGACCCAGATCTTTCCCGCTTCGATATCCGGGTCCTCCTGGGACAGGTAAAAGTCAGGCTCCCTGAGAATCCGCAGGGCTTCCTTGATTTCAAAGGCAAAAAGCGCCGCCATGCCCGCATCCAGCAGGGGGCCGAGGTAGGGCAGATGATTTTTTCCTTTGATATGGGGCGGAAGAAGACCCCGTGCGAATTCCAGGGGTTTCTTCATGTCCTCAAGGGTCTGGACCTTGAGCCCCGTGAGCGAATAAATGACCGGCAGATAGTACCCGGTGTTGGGAAATTCAATTTTTGTGCTCGCATCGTAGGTTTGAAGCGCTCTTTTATATTCTCCTTCAACCGTTGAAACAACCTTGTAACCGCCTTGTATGGCTGCAAATGCTACTAATTTGGACATATTCCCTTCCTCCCTTGTTGAGGATTGTTGATAAGTTTGATTATATTTCCAGCGCCTGGCGATCGGCCATATCCATCAGCACGCGGTCTCTGGCTTTGTCGATGCCCAGTTCTTTGCGTTTTTTATCGATGTGGGCGATCATTTTATGTGCATGTCGGATGGGGTCCGGCTCACAATCCCACATTCCCCCGTAAATGCCTTCGAGTCCTTTGTACAGATAATCTTTAAACTCGGGAGCCCCTTCCAAGGGCATATGATATCCGAAAACCGTATAGACACCGGAAGAGACAAAATAGTGACCGATGGCAATGGCTTTTTCATGCATCCATTCCGGCGCGCTTCCGGCGACCGGCAGATCGCAAAGATCTTTTCCCAGGCCGCCGGCTTTGACCATTTCGGTGGCGGCCAGCAAAATCCGGCTGTTGTCCACGCAGGAGCCCAGATGGAGCACCGGCGGGATGCCCACGGTCTCGCAGACCTCGGCCAGCCCGGGCCCGCAGTAAACCGGCGCGGTTTCCGGCGTCAGCAAACCGTGCATGCCGCAGGCGATGGCGCTGCATCCGGTGGTCAGCACCAGCACATCGTTTTTGATCAGCTCTTTGATCAGCGTGATATGGCCTTCGTTGTGCCGGGTGCGGGCGTTGTTGCAGCCCACCACGCCGGCGACGCCCCGGATACGGCCGTTGATGATATTGTCGTTCAAGGTATAATAGGAACCGCGGAAGGTCCCGCCCAGATGGTATTGAATGGACTCGACCCCAAAACCGGCGATCTGGGTGGCCTTGTGCCTGGGAATCATGACCTCTTTTTCACGATTCTGAAAATTATCGATGGCAAGCCGGACAATTTTTTTGGCGTCTTCCAGCGCATGGTGCTCGTCAAACTCGATATGGATGACGTTTTCCTGTTCCATTCTGGCAATGGGATGGGTGGTGATCAGTTTGGTGTGGAAGCACTTGGCAACATTGGCCAGGTTTTGAAAAACACACTGTATATCCACGACCATGGCCTCGCAGGCGCCGGTGATGATGGCCAGCTCCTGCTGCAGTATGGCGCCGGCCGGGGGCACGCCGTGCCGTTGAAGTATCTCATTGGCCGTACAACACATGCCGCCCAGCTGAATTCCGTTGGCACCTTTTGATTTGGCGTAATCTATCATTTCCTTGGATTGGGCGGCGGCCACGATCATTTCGGAAAGGACAGGTTCATGGCCGTGGACAATGATGTTTACATGGTCTTCCTTCATAATGCCCAGATTCGCCTCGGACTCCAGCGGGGACGGGGAACCGAACATGACATCCTGCAGATCGGTGGCCAGCATGGCGCCGCCCCATCCGTCCGCCAGGGAAGTGCGGGTACATTGTTTGACGATATTCTTGTAGTCCTGGTCGACTCCCATGGTGGACCGGTGCATGATTTCCACCACTTCCCTGTCGATGCTGCGGGGAAGCACGCCCTGCTTTTTCCATTTTTCATACAGGGGTGCGGGCGCCCGCTTGAGATATAAAAGTTCACCGCCGGTTTTGCCCCATTCGTTTAATGCTTTTTCGGCAACTTCCAGGGCGATTTCATCCAGATCCCTGCCCACTTCTTCCCCGTCCACCACCACTTTGGTTGCAACACCCAGGCAGGGAGCGATTTGGAGCAGTTTTGCCACGTCCTTGATCTTGTAGTCCTGGGTTTCTTTTCTGGCAACCGACAAAAAGACCTCGGCCACGCTCCGGCCGTGATCGGAATGTGCGGCGGTACCGGCCGCCACCATCCTGGAAAAATTCCGGGCGGCAATGGTATTGGGTGTTGCGCCGCAAAGGCCTTTGCGGGTGTCTTCTCCTTCGATGCCCTTTATGGGCAGCGGCAGCCGACATGGTCCCATGGCGCAGACTTTACAACAGGTTCCCTGAATGCCGATGGGGCAGGGTTTCAGGGTCTCGGCCCGGTCGAACACGGTTTCAATACCTAATTGCTGGGCGCGTCTTATCATTTCCTGGGTTGCAGGATCAATGGAAGCCAGCTCTGGATCAGCCAATTTTTTGGCTTTGACGGCTTTGATTGTTTTCTCCGACATGCGAAATCCTCCTCAAATTTAATTATAAATCCACATTTCTCTTATGGATTCTGTTTAGTTTTGCCAGAATGTTATCCAGCATGGTGAACTGTTCGGCGGCCGGGGTCATGGCAGGCTTATCGCCCGGAGCTTGCGCCCGTTTTGCCATCATGGCCTCGCGTTCGGCGGCCCGCTGCTGCCGCAAGGTATCCTCTGCCGCCTCTCTCTTTTTTATCTCGGCCGTCCGGGCTTTTTCTTGGGCTTCGGCCGCTGCTTTGGCTTTGGCTTCGGCTGCTGCTTTGGCCTGGGCTTCGGCTGCTGCTTTGGCCTGGGCCTCCGCCTCTATCTTTGCCTTGGCTTCCGCTTCCGCCCTGGCCTGAGCCTGAGCCTGAGCCTCGGCTTTGGCCTGCGTCTCGGCCGGCTTGTCCGCTTTGGGCGCGGTCTCAACCTTGGCCGGCACTTCTTTCTTTTCAACCGCCGGCGCTTTGGCTGCGACTTTCTCAGCCGGCTTGTCCGCTTTGGGCGCGGTCTCAACCTTAGCCGGCGCTTCTTTCTTTTCCTTGGCTTTTTCTATGGTCAGGTCCGGCGCCGGAGCCAGGGAGGCAAGATCGATATCCACGACATCAAGCTTTTTACGGATGGGGGCTAATTCAGCGGCACTGCCGCCGTTTAAGGCCAAATCAATGAAAGATTTGACCAGCCGGACCGATTCAGGGTGCCTCATGATCAAAATGTCCGCGCCGGCCATCAGATAGCAGACGGCGCCGACCGACTCCATGAGGATGCCCCGTTTTTCCGCATCGCCCAGAGTGGGGGCATCCTGCACGGATAATTTTGCTTCCTTGCATTTCCAGATTTCGTTGCCGATATTATTAATTATCGGAAACTGCAGTTTGTCATCCCCCTGGGACAAGGCCGCCATCCGTATCCGTTCCATTATGGAATAGGAATATTCGAGACCGTACCCGAGGCCGCCGGTGGTCGGGTCAATGAGAATCCGGTTCATGGGTACGCCCAGGTTTTCAAGCAGAATATTGATCTGCTTGGCAAGGTTTACGTCGATGGGCGAAGATGAAATAATCGTATGGCCGAACCCCATGGCACTGGCGCCGATCCCTTTGTGATTCTTATCCTCCACCGGCCCCAGGGTCAGGTTTGCGCCCTGGTTTTCTTCCGAGATTTTTTTGAGCACGGCTTCGTCTTTCTGAACGTTGGCCGTTCCCCATACGATCACCGGCACATTCACGGCGGCAACGACTTTTTTTACCACGGCCGCGGCATCTCCCGGGCTGGTATCCCGGGTGTTGGGATCGGTGCTTTTCATTTGCAGCACTATGATCTCGGCGCCATAGGCTTCAACGCATTTTTTGGCCCATGCCGCAGGGTCCGACGCCACGTCTTTAAAATGAACCAGTGCGGCTTCGGGCCAGTCGTCGGGCGCCATATCCCATACCTCCATGGCGATGCGGGGCTTGTTGGGGATTTTGCCTTCGAATTGATAAAAAGGATAGCATGACTGCCCTCCGACAATAACGGCGGTGTCTTTCTGACCGATGGATATTTGCTTGATCGCACCGGAATAAGATTCTTTTAATATTTCAAAGCCCAATGTTGCCTCCTTATGTAAAGAAATTAATAATGTTGCCTGCAAAGCTATATATTAGCTATATATTATTTGTCAACAGGTGTCTTGCTGAATTCGTAAAAAAACGAATTGGAGCCCTGTGCAGCAGACTGTGGGCAATGCGCTTGCTGTTGCGTTTCAAGCTGATCCGGGACGTCGTGGGGACAGACGACTTGCCTTCCGGCGATCGTCCAGTCGTTTTTTCAGTTTCGGAAACTTGGCCATGTCCGTATGGGGCAGAAACAGCGCGGCGATATAATTGTCCATATATGAAGCGGTCTCGGAGAGCTCGAAATTTGTCATCTTTTTCGTGACCTCCCACACGTCTTTCCTGATTCGATTGGTCAGGGCGCTCATCCGGGCGCCCATCAAAGAGCCGTTGCCGATAAATGTAACCTTATCCGTATCGGTCTCGGGCAGCAGACCGATGGTCATGGCTTTTTCCAGGTCCACATAACTGCCGAATCCGCCGGCAAGAATGATCCGGTCTATCTGGTCCACACCCAGGCCCACTTCTTCCAGAAGAGTCATAAAGCCGCTGTGCATGGCGCCTTTTGCACGAATCAGGTTGTCGATGTCCGGTTCGGTGAGCACCACATCCCTTTCGATCTGGGTTTCATCCGACCAGGCGACAACATACTCATAGATGCCGTCGGTTTGACGAATCCGCGGCGTGTCCAGGTCTCTGTCGAATTTGCCCAGATTGTCAATAATCCCCATCTCGAACATGGTGGCCGCCATGATAATCAATCCGGAACCGCAGATGCCCTTGGGCCTGACATTTCCGATGGTGATAATCATGGGCTCAAAAGTGACCGGATCCATAGAAAAATCCTCGATGGCCCCCTGGGTGGCCCGCATTCCAAGTTTAATGCCGCCGCCTTCGAATGCCGGTCCGGCCGAGCAGGCCGCACATGCGAGCCAGTCTTTGTTGCCGATAACGATTTCCGCATTGGTGCCGATGTCCATATAGAGGGTCAGTTCATCCGAAAGGTACATTCCGGACCCCATGACCCCGGCTACAATATCGCCCCCCACATAACTGGACACTCCGGGAAAAACCAGTGCGGTGGCATGATCTCCAAGATTCATCCCCAGCTCTGATGCTTTTATGGGCGGGTAGAGGATGGAGGCCGGCACATAGGGTGAAAGCCGGATATATCTGGGGTCCACCTTGAGCAGGATCTGGGTCATGGTGGTGTTGCCGGCCAGGGTAATGGTGGAAATATCGTCCAGCGCCACCCCGGCTTTGCGGATGATTTTTTCAAGAACTTTATTGATCGTGCCGATGACCACCTGGTTTAACTTTTCCAGTCCGCCGGGCTTTTCGGTATAAACGATCCGGGTGATAACGTCATCGCCATAACTGATCTGGGCATTAAAATCGCCATATTGGGCCAGTGTTTCGCCGCTTTTAAGATCTATGACCTGTCCATAGACGGTGGTGGTTCCCACATCGATCGCGACGGCATAATTGCGGTCCGATGTATCGCCGGACTGAATATTGATAATGCGCGTTTTACTGTTTTCCCGCACCGGCCGGGCAAGTGTGGCCGTCACTTTGAAATTGTCCGCACGAATGATGGCAGGAATCTTTTGGATGACGGAAAGATCCACTTCCAGGAAATGTTCGTTGTGCTTCAGTTTGAGAAAACTGACAAGCCGGGAAGCATCCGCCAGGTTGTCCGAGGTGGTGGGGGCGGGAAGTTCCAAGTATTTTTTTTCCACGGGGGGAACAAAAAGGCCCTTATCCTTTAAATCTTCAAAGTTGACAACCTTGATCCGTGCCGTGCTCCGGGGCGTGCTCTGCATGTTCAGCACGCTTTCATCGACGGCGGACTCCACCGGAACGCGCACGACCAGATCGCCTTTTACAACAGCCAGACAGGCTTGCCGGACTCCTTTGGCCACATCGGGCGGGTCGAGTTTTTCCGTGACCCCTCCCTCAACTTCCCCCTGTTCGATAATCACGCGGCATTTGCCGCATAATCCTTCACCGCCGCAGGAAGCATTGATATGGACACCGGCCTCCATCGCCGCCCGGATGACATTATCCCCCGCATGCACGCGGATGGATTTATTATGAGGAAGAAACAATACCTTAGGCATGATAGGAAGACTCCTTATGATGGTGTTTTTTTTCATCGAACCGGCACCTCAGCGAGATGATATCCCCGTCGATGAAGGTCTTTATTTTATAAGGCAGGCTCATGAAAAGGCGTATCATGGCATGGTTTTTCGTTGAGGTGTAGGCCATGAGCCCGAGAATTCCGTTATCCCTGGCCGCAGCCGCAAGTTTGCCCAGCAATAATTTCCCGATCCCCTTTGCCTGGTAGGCTTTGTTGACTGAAAAAGCCACTTCGGCCACGTTTTTCGCCGGGTTAAGAAGATATTCGCCCACCCCGACGATTTTTCCAAAGCCGAAGTCCCCGGTAATGGCAACGATCGTAAATTCGTTGACATAGTCGATCTGGGATATATTTGCGATTTCGTCTCGGATGAAACTGGCCTTTTCATGATAAAATCTTGAAACGATATCCCCTTTGTCCATATTATAATAGTGCTCCTGAATCCTTCGTCCGTCAACGGGTTTTGCCGGACGGAACCGGATAATTTCCCCATCGATATCCCTGGCTTCTTCCAGCTGGATGGGATACACCGCCTGGAGCGATTGGGACCGGGTCAGATCAGGGGCCAGCAGGCCGGCTTTTTTTGCCTCGTGAAACAGCTCATCACGAAAATCCGGGTGGGCGATGCTGATCATCGCCAGCGCCCTTTCCTGCAGGCTCTTGCCGAACAGGTTGACGGCGCCGTATTCGGTAACCACGTAATGCACGTCTCCCCGGGGGACCACCACCGCCGCATCCCTGAGGAAGGGGACAATCCGGCTTTTCTTGCCATCGGCATTGGTTGAAGGCAGCATTAATATGGATTTTCCATCCTCGCACTGGGAGGCGCCCCGGATGAAATCAAGCATCCCGGTAACACCGGAAAAGTGATTGTAGGGCAGGGCGTCTGCTGCGGCCTGGCCGGTCAGGTCCATGGCCATGGCCACATTCATGGAAACCATCTTGCTGTGCCGGGCGATGATGGATGGATCGTTCACGTAATCGGACGGATGGAATTCTATCCCCGGATTGTCGTGGATGAATTCATAGAGTTTTTTCGAACCGACGGCGCTGCTGGCCACCAGTTTTCCTTCGTTGAACCCCTTTTTGCGGTTTGTAATGACCCCTCTTGCATAAAGGTGCATCAGGTCGTCGGTCAAAAACTGGGTATGAATTCCCAGGTCATTTTTTTCCGCCAGGCCGGAAAGGGTTGCTTTAAGGGTTGTGCCGAGGCTGATCTGGATGGTGGCCCCGTCATCGATGAGCGATGCGATGATCCGGCCGATCACATTGCCGGATTCCAATTCCGGCGGATCGTCCAGGGCGATCAGATCTTCTTCATGTTCAACGATCACGTCCACATCGTTGACATGGATGAAGCTGCGGCCCAGGACTCGCGGCATTTTGGGATTCACCTGGGCAATGACCAGGTCGGCCGACTGGGCCGCGGCCAGGGTGATGTCCACCGAAACGCCCAGGCTCATCCAGCCGAAGTCGTCGGGCGGAGACACTTGGATGAGGGCCACGTGGACGGGCAGCCGCCTGCTTTTAAAAAGCAGCGGAATGGCCGACAGGTTGATGGGGGTGATAAAGCGCTTGTTTTCCGCAAGACGTCTGGGCCGGGCGGACCCGAGATAAAAGGAGCGGATGTCGAAACTGTTTCTTTTGGTCTGGCCGGCCATCAAGGTCAGCGGCGTTCTTTCCAGGGTCAGCAGCCGCACGATTTCAAGGTCGGTCAGAATGTCGGAAGCTTCCGCAAGATGCTGGACCAGATGCTGCGGCTCGCCGCAGGAAGATCCGATAAATACCCGTTTGCCCGAGCGGATCAGACCGACGGCCTCCTTAGCGGTGCGTCGTTTTACGGCATAATTGTCCGCCCAGTCTCCAGAAGCGCCCATGACATTCCTTCAGTCGGATGGATCCATAATGCTCCGGACCGAACCGGTATAAACATTGTCAAATGTTACGGTTATCCTGTTTTTGTCATAACCTCTGGCATCGGAACGCAGATAAGGGTTGCGCCAGCCCGGAGTAATCACCGGGTAGGTTATGGTATCCATTTTGACCGCAAAGGACTTCCGGTCAACACGAAAACTGAAGTCTGTGCCATCAAACCCCAAAGCCAGTGTATGTTTTTTTTTGGGATCAACGGTGGTTAGCGTGGCCCCCTTGATTAGCGTTCCGTCCTCATAACAGCCGCCTTCTTGTTCACAGGCATAAACGAAGTATTTCACCTTACCGTCGGCCCGCAGGTAGAGGGCGACGCTGACTTCCCCCTCCGTGTTTTCCAAATTCCGGCCTTTAAAATTATAAGCCTTCCCTTTTAAATAGACCCGGCAATTTTCCACTTCCCCTTCAAACGAAACTATTTTCACATCAACCTGAAACGCTTGAAAGGAAGAATTCTTGAATCTGAGTTCAGCTTCTCCATCATCCCCGTTCAGGTTATTAATGGCATCGGCAAAAATCTGCTTATCTTTACCGGTAACCGTCGAACCGAGGCCGGTCTCTCTTTTTTCCCACAAATCACTTTTAATTGCGTCGGCGTTAAAATCATCATAGAGTTTCTTGGCCGAATCAATATCCGGGGCACCGGCGGCGGTCGCGCTGTCGGGAAAAACGTTTTGGCCACGGCCTCCGGAAAATGACAAACCCAGGCCCGGCAAAAATAAAATTACCAACATAAGTATTTTCAATGATTTATTTTTCACGCTCATTTGCCAGCCTGTAAAATATCAGCAGATTCACCTTGTTATTTATAGAGGGATATGGCGGACCTGTCAATGGTTGTTATGGGCAAAAAAAGTAAACCCTGTTGACTTTAGAGCCTGTCATCAAATATAAATGGGTTCTTATAGATATTCCCCGATTGAGTTGCGCCCGGGCATCCGGTCTTACCCCGGGGCCCGGTGTCGTTTAATCCAGGAGGCACTTACCCAAAAGGAGGAACAACATGCCGGTAGTTATTGTTGAAATGTGGGAAGGGCGTGAAGCCGCCCAAAAAAAACAGCTTGTCAAGGGCATCACGGACGAGTTTGAAAAAATCGGGGTGCCCCGCCAGGCGGTAAGCATTATCCTGAAGGACAATGCCAAAAGCAACTGGGCCATCGGCGGGACGCTGACATCAGAAAAATAGGGCAAGCGGGAGGAAGGCATGAATCTAATAACCGTCGCAATTGAAAATCCGGACAGCCTGAATATGATTCTGGGGCAGTCTCACTTTATTAAAACCGCTGAAGATATTTATGAGGCCATGGTCAATTCCGCTCCCATGCCGAAATTCGGCGTTGCGTTTTGTGAGGCCTCCATCAGTTGCCTGGTACGTCATACGGGAACGGACGATGCCCTGGTGGAGCTGGCCAGAAAAAACGCCTTAGCCCTTTCGGCCGGGCACTGTTTTATCGTCTTTATGAAGGATCTGTACCCGATCAACGTCTTAGGGGCCATCAGGAATGTCCCGGAAGTCTGCGGGATCTACTGCGCCACGGCCAACCCGGTCCAGGTGATTATCGCCGAGACGGACCAGGGAAGGGGCATCCTGGGGGTCGTGGACGGGTTTGCTTCCAGGGGCATTGAGACTGAAAAAGATATCCAGTTCCGCAAGGACCTGCTGCGGAAAATCGGTTACAAGCAGTGAACTCGGGGTATGAAAACATCCGGGCAAACACCCTATGAGCGCTGGCAGTTCTGGATTGACCGGGGCGGGACTTTTACGGATGTCGTGGCCCGCTCCGCAAGCGGGGAGGTCAGAACCCATAAGCTTCTGTCTGAAAATCCGCGCCAGTATCCGGATGCCGCACTCCACGGCATCCGGCATATTCTGGGCCTCGGTCCCCGCGCGTCCATTCCACCCGCCCGGGTCCATTCAATCAAAATGGGCACTACCGTGGCCACCAATGCGCTGCTGGAGCGCAAGGGCGAAAGGGTAGTCCTGGTCATTACCAAAGGATTTGCCGACGCGCTTCGGATTGCCTACCAGAATCGCCCCCATTTATTTGCGCACCGCATCATACTGCCGCAGCTGCTTTATGAACGGGTGGTTGAAATCGACGAGCGGATGGCCGCCGACGGCACGGTCCTTACACCTGTGGATCGTCAAACCGTGCGCATGCGTCTGCAGGAGGTTTACGACGGGGGGATCCGGGCGGCGGCCATTGTGCTGATGCACGGTTATTGTCATCCCCGGCACGAAAAGCAAGTGGCCCGAATCTGCCGGGAAATCGGGTTTGCCCAGATATCCGTCTCCCACCAGGTCAGTCCCCTGATCAAGCTGATTCGCCGCGGAGACACCACCGTGGCGGATGCCTATCTCTCGCCTATCTTGCGCCGTTATGTGGGTCAGGTCACCCGACAGGTGGGCGGCACGCGGCTCATGTTCATGCAGTCAAACGGCGGCTTGACGGATGCCCGTTTTTTTCAGGGGAAAAACAGTATCCTGTCCGGCCCTGCCGGCGGGATCGTCGGCGCGGTCAAGACTTCCCAAACGGCCGGCTTCGAAAAGGTCATCACCTTTGACATGGGCGGCACGTCCACGGATGTTTCCCATTACAACGGAGAATATGAACGCACCTTCGAGACCATGGTCGCCGGCGTGCGCATCTGCGCGCCCATGATGCACATCCATACGGTGGCGGCCGGCGGCGGGTCCGTGCTTCTGTTCGACGGCGCCCGGTACCGGGTGGGCCCCGCGTCCGCCGGCGCCCGGCCCGGGCCGGCCTGCTATCGTCAGGACGGCCCTTTGACGGTGACCGATTGCAATGTGATGCTGGGCAGGATCCAACCTGATTTTTTTCCCAAAGTTTTCGGCCCGGCCGGTGATCTGCCCCTGGATGCGGCCATCGTGCGGCAAAAATTCAGCGAACTTTCCGACACCATCCGCAATCAAACCGGAGACGCGCGCAGCCCGGTTGAGGTGGCGGACGGTTTCCTGCAAATTGCCGTCGAAAACATGGCCAATGCCATCAAAAAAATTTCCACCCAGCGCGGCTACGACGTGACCGGTTATACTCTGTGCTGCTTTGGCGGCGCCGCAGGCCAGCACGCCTGCCGCGTGGCCGATGCCCTGGGGATGGAAACAGTTTTCATCCATCCCCTGGCCGGCGTCCTGTCTGCCTACGGCATGGGACTTGCCGATATCCGGGTGATGCGGGAAAAAAGTGTCGGGCAAACCCTGACTCCGGGCCTCCTGGCCGAGCTGGAAAAATCTCTCCGGGCCTTGACGGCTGAGGCGCAGGCTGAAATTTCAGTTCAGGGAATTTCCGAGGCGGACGTGGAGGTTCAGGAAAAAGTTCATTTGCGCTACGAGGGTGTGGACGCGTGCCTGGTGGTGGATTTTTCAGACCGAGCCCGGATCGTTGAATCCTTTGAGTCCGCTCACATGGAACGTTACGGGTTTAAATTTCCGCAAAAAGAGCTGACCGTGGATGCCGTCTCGGTGGAAGTCATCGGGCACATGGCGCCGGTGGAAGATCCCCTGCTGCCGGCGGGCGCAAGAAAGGTTTCGCCGGCTCCCCTGGCAATTGTAAAAGCCTATATGGCCGGAAAGCAGCGGGATACTGCGGCATTTGACCGTGCATCGCTGTTTCCCGGGGACCGGGTTGCCGGGCCGGCCCTGATCGTGGATGCCCATGCCACCACGGTGGTTGAACCCGGCTGGACGGCCCGGGTTGCCCCGCGAAACCATCTGATACTGACCCGTGCATTGCCCCTGACCCGCGGTTTTGCCGTGGGAACACAGGTCGATCCGGTCATGCTGGAGGTGTTTAACAATCTTTTCATGTCCGTGGCCGAACAAATGGGATATGTCCTGGCCAACACCGCCCATTCGGTCAACATTAAAGAACGCCTTGATTTTTCCTGCGCCATCTTTGACCCGCAGGGCGGTTTAATCGCCAATGCGCCCCACATACCGGTTCATCTGGGCTCCATGAGCCAGAGCGTGCGCTCCATCATCCGCCGGAGAAACAAAGACATGCGTCCGGGCGATGTCTACTGTTTAAATGACCCCTATAACGGGGGCACGCATCTGCCCGATGTCACGGTGATCACACCGGCTTTTGACAAAAAGGGAAACGAAATCCTTTTTTATGTGGGCGCCAGGGGGCATCATGCCGACATCGGCGGTGTTACACCCGGTTCCATGCCGCCCCGCAGCACAACGGTTCTGGAAGAGGGCGTGCTGATCGACAACTTTCTGCTGGTCAGAAACGGACGGTTTCACGAAGAAGACCTGATGGGCCTGCTGATCTCCGGGCCTTTCCCGGCCAGAAACCCGGCCCGGAATATTTCGGATCTGAAAGCCCAGGTCGCGGCCTGTGAAAAGGGACTGCGGGAGCTTGAAAAAATGATGGCGCACTTCGGGGTCCGGGTGGTGCAGGCCTATATGAAGCACGTTCAGGACAATGCCCGGGAACAGGTGCGCCGGGTTTTGGATGGGCTCAAAGACGGCCGTTTCACCTGCCGCCTGGATGACGGCAGCCGTATTGCCGCCGCCGTTAAGATAGACAAAACATCCCGCTGCGCCACGATCGATTTTTCAGGCACATCGGCCCAGCAACCGTCCAATTTCAATGCGCCCCTGGCGGTCTGCCGGGCCGCCGTGCTGTATGTTTTCCGGACCCTGGTGGAGGAGGATATCCCCATGAACGAGGGAATTTTCAAAGCCCTGAAGATCATCGTTCCCAAAGGGTGCATGCTCGATCCGGTCTATCCTGCCGCGGTGGTGGCAGGCAACGTGGAAACCTCGCAGATCATCGCCGACACGCTCTTCGGCGCCCTGGGGGTTTTGGCCGGTTCCCAGGGCACCATGAATAATTTCACCTTCGGCCACGAAAGCTGTCAGTACTATGAAACCATTTGCGGCGGTGCGGGCGCCGGGCCTGGCTTTGACGGCGCTGACGCGGTGCATACCCATATGACCAATACGCGCCTGACGGATCCGGAGGTCCTGGAATGGCGGTTTCCGGTGCGCCTGGAAAGTTTTTCCATCCGCCGCGGCACCGGGGGGCAGGGCAGATACCGTGGCGGGGACGGTGCGGTGCGGCGCATCCGTTTTCTGGAACCCATGACCGCCTCCATCCTTTCCGGCCGCCGCCTGGTGGCGCCCTTCGGGCTTAACGGCGGGCTGCCCGGGGCCATGGGACACAACCGGGTTGAGCGGAAAAACGGCCGTCGCGAGGACCTGCCCGGAACCGGTCAGGTCCGGATGAATCCCGGGGACGTTTTTGTGATTGAAACCCCGGGCGGCGGCGGGTTCGGACAATAACCTTGGTTGACTAAAGAACAAACGGCAGGGGCGCTGCTCGGTTAGACAAAGCGGCCCGGCCCGGCCATTCCGGTGAAGCAGACGGTTCGTTTATAGTTTCTTTTGTAATTCGTCTTTTGTGATTTCACAATCTCGCAAGATCTGGGCAAGAGTCGGCGTTAATCGCCACTTTTTGAACACCAATAAATTCATTGGATATGGGCTTTTCCCGGTCAGTGTTCAGCCGTCCGCTGTAGCGACGTTATGCCTTAATTTCATTTATTGGCAATATTTGTCTGCCATGTCGAATCGTGAGGATGGATATTTGTTTATTTTCGATACGATAAATGATGCGGTAATTGCCGTAAATTATTTCCCTAAATTGGCTATCATTAATTTCGGGCACAATCCGGCCGATTTCAGGAGACGATTTTAGCTGCTCAACTTTAGAAAATACCGTATCAACCCATTTTTTTGCCGCTGATGCTTTGTCTTGGGCAATATAATCGGTTATTTCCGATGCCCTACCGACAGCCAGAGGAGACCAAATTATTCTCATTTTGGGACTCGCTTTAATAATTTCTCTTTTGCATCTTTATGGTTGATACCTGCCCCTTTTTCCAGTTGATTGAGAGAGGTTTGAATATCTGATAGAAGCTCGATTTTCTCTTGCATGGCTTCAAACTCATTTGCACCTAAAAGGACAGCGACTCCTTTCCCGTGCTGTGTAATTATCACCGGTCTTTTAGTATCGTGAACTTGCTTGATGAAGTTTGCCATGCCGTTCCTTACTTCTGACAGGGACCTGATGTCTTGATCAATTTTTAGTTTTTGCATATTGCACCTCATTAAGTATGTATTTCGTACATTATATTGTACATATTATGAAGCGTGCAAGTATTATTTTTGGCCGGGCATAATCGCGGCGCTGACCCGCGAGCACGGCGGATGGGAGCAGGCTTGCCTGCGGACATCCGACGAGCGCAG
>JAUYIZ010000343.1 GCA_030688615.1 Desulfobacterales bacterium
CGGTTAAAATTTTCGCCTTCCTTGAACTCGAACAAAATTTGACATTTTTCAAAGGTCTCTTCTATTAGACAGGATCAACAGAATTTATGGTTTTTACAAATATCCTGTCAATCCGGTTAATCTTGTCAAAAAGTCTTTTCAACATGTAAAGACATTTTTGACCTTGCAACCTACTGAATCGTATTGAGCGCATTTTTCATTCCCGAAGTAAACAAAATTTCACCCGCTTCCGTCACCATGATGGCCTCCATTCCGGGCATTTTTTCCACCAGCTTCAAGCCCTTGTCGGGCCCCAGTATAAAAATGGCCGTGTTCCAGGCATCGGCCAGCACGGGGTCCGGGTGAATCAGGGTGGTAGCGGTCACCCCCTGGGTCGGGTATCCGGTTGCCGGGTTGAAGATGTGGTGATAGCGCCGGCCGTCCTGAATAAAAAATCTCTCATAATCTCCCGAACCCATCACGGCCAGGTCCTCCACCTCGATATACCCCAGCAGCTTGTCTCCCCGCGGGGCCCGGATGCCCACCTTCCACAACTGAGGGCCTTTTTTTCCCAGTGCGAAGACATCTCCGCCGGCATCGATGAGACCGGAGGTTATGCCCTTGGCGCGTAAAACAGCTGCCGCCTCCTTGACCGCATAGCCCTTGGCGATGCCCCCCAGGTCAATCCGCAGACCCGGATTGCGTTTTTCAAGTTTCCCGTCCGCAAGAATCAGTTGACGATAACCGACATTTTCAAGACTCGCCTTGATTTCTCCCGGCTCCGGAAGCCGCCGGGCTTCCCCGTAGAAACCCCACAGCTCTATGAGGGGTTGCACGGTGATGTCAAAAGCGCCGTCGGATTCCCGGGCAATCTGCAGTGCCAGGCGCACAATCTCAAGAATTTCCGGGTCGGCAATGGGAACCCCCCGGTGATTAAATGCGTAAACGGGACTTACAGGATTCAGCGCGTTGAACTTTACGTCCACTTCCTGCATCCGGTCCAGGGCGGCATTAACGGCTTCCACCGACCGGCCTTGAGGGCCCACGGCATAGATGGTCACATAGGTGTCCATCATGAAACGGGTCTGTTTTTCCAGATGAAACCGGTAAAGGTTGTAATATCTTATGCCCAATAAAACCAATAACAGGGCACAAACCGAAATCAGTACCCACTTCCACTTTTTAAACAAACCCATCTTCTCCCCGGCACCTTGTGTAAATGATAATCTTAGGGCGCGCCAAGTCAACAAAATCAACTCCCCTTTTGGAGGTTATCAACCTTGACCCCTTGAATCCTTGACCCCTTGAACCCTAAAAAGTTGTCCGCCACCCCAGGGTGTATCGCAGATAATCAAGGGTTTCAGAACCGTCGCTCCGTTTGGCATCCACCAGTTCAAGTTGAGGGATAATCGTCGAACCGCCCGACACCCAGATATTGAGTGCGGTGCTTAACGTTTTGTAATTATTGTCAGCGGGGTCTCCCCAGAGGTCCACATCGCTGTATTTGACCAGCAGGCGCCATTGGGGCGTAAAGGAATAATTGGCCCGGACGTACCAGCCCTTGTCTTCCCCATCACCCCTGGCAGATTGATTCGCTTTCCACCTGGACATGTACTCGCCGCTGAGGCTCAAACTGCCAAGGGCCACATCCATACCGCCCAGCCATTGGCGCGCATCGTGGTCCCCGTTATCGTCCCATTTCCCCATGCCGAAAGACCCTAAAAGTTTTACGCGCGCGCCGAAGAGGAAAAATTCCGGCGCCACATGCAGCAGCATATTCTTGGCCGAGTTGTTGTCGGTATAGCGTTTAGGCTGGGGAAGGCCCCGATCCTCGCCGTTCAGGTACGGATAAAAATAAACGGGCAGGGAAAAACTGTCAAAATCAAAATTGCGGTAAAGTTCCACCCCGGTGGATTTCCAGGACTGCAGGTCCATCAAACCCTTGTTGCCGTGATATTGTTCGTGCCACCAGTTCTTGATGGCATACTCTTCGCTGAAGATCGGATATATCGCCCCGGCCTTGACCTCCACATCGAACGGATAGGATAGCCTCACGTTCATATAGGCTTCATCCAGCGCCACATCGACACTGTCCGCTGCGGTGGCACGGGTTATGTTCGAACCCAGACGGGGCGTGGCGCCCGCGTTGACTTCCACCCGCGGGGCCACGGTAAGCTGGATCGAGTCGGACACTTTTTTGCTGAAGTAAAGCCAAAAATCGTTGATCCCGGCGGAAAAGGAATCATGCTGGTCCTTGCCGTTGCGCTCGCCGAAGGCCTGGTCTGCCAGGAAAAACTTAAAATGGCCGCCGATGGTGGTCTGCTTGCCCAGGGCGTCGGAGACGACACTTTTGGCCGAAGGCTGTTTTTTGAGGCTGTCCACGCTCTTGGACAGGCCGGAAACCTTCTGGACTTCTTTGGCCTGTTCGGCCTGCTTCTTCTCCAAGGCTTCCAGTCTCTGCTGCAGCACCTCCAACTGTTTTTTCAGGTCCGACAGTTCGTCGGCCTTTGCAAGTCCCGCGCTCAAGACCACCAGAGCGCATGCGGTTATCAAAGCGACCTTTAATTTCATCTCTTTCCCCCTTTTTGACTATACAAAGTAAAAACAATCATTATATTTTTGCCTGTAATTCTCTCTTGCTAATAAGCTCAAAAATGTTTGGACATAAACGCAAGGACTCTTTGACAAGATTAACTGGATCGACAAGATATTTTTAAAAAAAATCCCATAAATCCTGTTGATCCTGTCTAAATATTAACGGCTTCATTAGTAAAACATCCGGCCTCCGGCCTTGGCCGGACTGACGGGTATAGATCACGTCCTTTCATTGATCGGGTCCATGGGTAGTGTTTCCACGTAGAGCAGGGCCACCATCCGGCTGATCAGCGGCAGCAGCCTGCGCAGGTTCCTGACCTTCTTTAAATCCGCCTCGGCAATCGCCCGGCGGGCCGCATCCCACAGCCCGGGAAACGACACCCAGGCACAGGACAATATGCCCGAGATCCTTTCGGCCGGGACCCCCGCATGCCGCAGGGGCGACAGCAACCGGGCAAAACCCCGGGTCATCTGCTCGCCGGAAGTGGTCCGGACCAGCAGCAGGCTGAACCCCATCAGCAGCAACAGCCGCAGCGCAAAAACCGCCCCGTCTACCAGTCCTTCCCGGCTGATGCTGACCGACATCACCGTGATCAGCGCGCCGGTGCCGGAATTGAAAAACACCGGCAGCAGAAAAGCGGCCAGCAGCAGAAAAACATACCTTCTCACCCCGGCCAGCAGGAAAGACACGGGCGTGCGGGATACCCCCATCAGCGCTGCCAGGAAGATAAACAGCCCCAGGTAAAACCAGAAGCCCGTAAACATCAGCGCCCCGGCGGCCACGACAAAAACCGCCATGATCTTGGTGCGGGCCTCTATCCGGTGCAGCCGGGAAACCCCGGGCACGTAATGCTGCATGACGGGCGCGGCGGTATCGCTCCAGGTCCGCGGTAAAACATCCTGTACGGCCAACTCGGCCAGCTGGCGGCACACCCCCCCGGCAACGATGCCCACCACCCAGCCCGTCGCCACGGCGCCGATGGCCAGGTAGGGAAAAAAAACAAAAATGCCCCCATGTTTGATCATCAGAAGATAGGCCAGAACCAGCTGGACCATGTTGTGGCAAAAGGCCCCGATGATGCTGATGCCGATGATGCTCAGACGATACCGGCCTGAAAACCCGGCCAGCCAGTGGAAAAACCCCATGATCAGCGTGCTCGCGACAGCGCCGGCAAGACTCAGAATAAACCCCGGGGACATGAAGGTCCCCAGGATAAAAGAGCTCAGGATCGCCCGCAGGACCGCCACTTCCATGGCGCTTTTGAACCCGAGCAGCACCAGGGTGGTCAGGGTCAGCAGGTTGGCCAGCCCCA
>JAUYIZ010000344.1 GCA_030688615.1 Desulfobacterales bacterium
AACACCCACAAAAACGGCCCTGCCCTGCTCTTTGAAAATATCAAGGACTACAAAGATACCCGCTGCACCCAACTGTTCACCAACGGGCTGGGCGCCACCAAGCGCCTGGCCATGGCCCTGAACCTGCCGCTGGATTCGGGCGACCGGACCATCGTGGAGACCATGAAGAAGCGGTATGCCCAGCGGCTCGATCCCATCCTGCGCGACACAGGGCCGGTAAAGGAAAATATCCTCACCGGAAAAGACATCGACCTGTATCAAATTCCCGTGCCTCTCTGGAATTACCGCGACGGGGGCCGCTACATCAACACCGCCTGCAGTGTCGTCACCCGGGACCCGGACACCGGGATGATGAACATCGGCACCTACCGCGGCATGCTGAGCCAGAAGCACACGATTCCCGTTCTGATCGCCACCACCCAGCACTGGGGGGGACATTTTGCCAAGTACAGAAGAATGGGCAAAGAGATGCCGGTGGCGGTGGTTTACGGCTATGACCCGGCCCTGCTCATCCTGTCCACCGCCCAGATCACCCATCCGGACTGCTCCGAATATGAAATTACCGGCGCCCTGAGGGGTCATCCGGTCGAGCTGGTGAAATGCGAAACCTCGGATCTGCTGGTCCCCGCCGCCGCGGAAATTGTCGTCGAGGGCAAAATATCGGCCGACCCGGCCACCTTTGAGATGGAAGGGCCTTTCGCGGAATACGTGGGCTACTACGGGGGACTGGCAGCGCCCAAACCGGTGATCCGGGTCGAGTGCATCACCCACCGGAACGACCCCATAATGAGAGGATGCGTGGAAGGCGGAACGCCGGCCGGCATGGCCGAGCCAAACTTCTGGATGACCCACAGCAAGAGTGCGGCCGTCTGGAACTACCTGGAATCGCTTCATATCGGAGAGATCATGGGCGTCTGGAGCGGCACCCTGGGCCGCTGCACCAACGTCAAGGTGCAGATCCGAAAAACCCACCGGGGCCAGGCCAAGCAGGTGGCATGGTCCATCTGGGGTTCTCATCTGGCCAACTATACCGGCAAAATAGTCATTGTCGTGGACGAGGACATCGATGTTTTTGACGAAAACGTCGTGGACTGGGCCATTGCCTACCGGGTCAACGCGGAAGCGGGCGACGTGCAGATCGGCCACGGGGGCATCGGCAGCATGCTGGATCCGAGCATTCCGCTGCATATGCGCAACATCGTCACCTACGGCCAGGGGACCTGGTCGCCGGTATTGATCGACGCCACCGTTGACTGGAACCTGAAGGAGGAAGAACAATACGACGGCAAGCGCCTGCCGCCGCTGGCTTCGGATATATCCAAGGAGATGGAGCAATTTGTTGAAAGCAGGTGGAAATCCTACGGCCTTTGAAAGGAGTGATATATGCCATACTACAAAGATTTGAGGGATTACATCCAGACCCTTGAGAAAAATGACAAGCTGATCCGGATCAAACGGCTGATCAATAAAGACACCGAGCTTCATCCGCTGGTCAGATGGCAGTTTTTGTGCCTGCCGGAAAAGGAAAGAAAAACCTTTCTTTTTGAAAATGTGGTGGATGTCAAAGGCAGACGCTACGACTCGCCGGTCATCGTGGCCGCCCATGCCCCGTCCCGGGAAATCTACAGCCTGGCCCTGGGGTGCAAGCCGGACGGGATCATGAAGAAATGGGAAATGGCCCAGGCCAACCCCATCAAGCCCAGAATTGTCAGCACCGGTCCGGTCCACGAAGAAATTCACCTGGGAGACACCCTGATGGAGCACGGGGCCCTGGAGGAGTTTCCCATTCCCATCTCCACGCCGGGGTTTGACAACGCCCCGTACTTTACGGCCGGAAACTGGCTCAGCAAGAACCCGGATACGGGCGTATACAACATCGGCAACTACCGGGGGATGGTCAAAAGCCCCACCCGGACCGGTTGCGACAACATGGCGCCCCAGCATCTGCGCATGAACCGGGAGCGCTGGAAGGAAAGGGGCTTTTCCGTCATGCCCGCCGCGGTCATCATCGGCCCTACACCCAATGTGGGGCTGGTGTCGGTCACGAAAATTCCTTACGAACTGAGCGAATACGACGTGGCCGGCGGACTTGCCGGCGAGCCGGTGGATCTGGTCCAATGCAAAACCGTTGACCTGCTGGTGCCGGCCACCGCGGAAATCGTGATCGAGGGAGAAATTCCCACCGACTACCTGGAAAGGGAAGGCCCTTTCGGGGAATACACCGGCTATATCGGCCGGGGAAAAGAAAACCCTTACTTCAACGTCACCTGCATCACCCATCGCAAGAAACCCATCTGGAACGCGTTTCTGAGCCAGTTCCCCCCCAGCGAGAGCAGCCTGCTGACCACCCTGGGTTTCGAGGCCCGCTTTTTCAAATTCATCAAAGAGGAGCTGAGCCTGCCGAACCTGCTGGAAGTGGCCTTTCACAACGAAAGCAGCGGCCGGCAGTTTCTGGTCATCCGGCTCAACAAGCCGACCCAGTATGAGGCCTGGCAGGCGCTCAACGGGGCCGTGGCCCTGATGCCCAACTACGCCAAGATCATCATCGTTGTGGACGAAGACATCGATGCACGCGACCTGGACCGGGTGGCATGGGCCCTGTGCTTCCGGATGCAGCCGGACCGTGACCTGCGGGTAACCCCCGGCAAAGTCCACGGCCTGGATCCATCGGCAGTCCCGCCGGATGTGGCCCGGAGGCAGAAAGAACGCCCGGCCACATCTTCGTTGATGATCAATGCGACCCGCAAATGGGATTACCCGCCTGTGTCTCTTCCCAAGAAGGAATTCATGGAAAATGCCCGGAAAATCTGGGAAGAGGAAGGACTGCCCCCTTTAAGGGACACATCCCCGTGGCACGGCTATACCCTGGGCTACTGGACGGATGTGGACATCGAGGAGGCTGAACTGGCCCTGAAAGGAGAACATTTCAAAACCGGCGAGAAACTCGCCAAGACCGAACGGGTCAAAGGCTAAGCGCCAATTGAAGACCCTGCAGCAAGCTGCGGGGTATGCGCTGGCTGTTGCGGTTCAGGTAATAGCGACCCAACGGACTAACCCGAGGAGGAAAAAATGAAAAAATTATTTGTCATTTTCCTGATGATCGGATTTCTGGTATCTTTAACGGCATCCGCCGGGAACGTATTCGCCCAGCAGAAGATCAAGCTCATGGTTTCTGCCTTTCCGACGAATTTTTCCTACTATCCACCCACCATCGCCATCAATGATCTGGTCATGCGCCACACCAACCTGGATATAACGATCCAGTCCATGGGGGGCTCCCAGGCCATGCCCGGACCCGTTGAGAAGGGCAAGGCGGACCTGCTCGGACCCCTGACGGTTACCACCATGGGTGCGGCTTTTTTAGGTGTCGGCGATTTTTCCGGCAATCCGCACCCCTCCCTGCGGTTTCTCATGGTTATCGGGGAACTACCCCAGGCGTACATGACCACGGCGGCCAGCGGCATCACCGATCTTTCCGGTCTGAAAGGCAGGAAAGTCGGCAAAGGCCTTACCATGTCCCAGGACATGCCGGAAGCTATTCTGCGGGCCTATGGCCTGGACCTTGAAAAAGATATCAGGTGGTCCAAGTATGGCGGGACAAATGACATGTATAAAGACCTTGCCCTGGGCAGGATCGATGCTTTTTTTGACTCCATCGTGGGAGCCAAAATGATTCAATTAAAAGAGCAGGCCAGAGGCGACATCGCTCTTTTATCCATCGGGAAAGCGGAATGGGAAAAGGCTGCCGCTGCCGACCCGCAAGCCTTCATCGGCGCTTATCACAAATTTTTCCCGCTGAAAAGGATACCGGCGGTTTCACGGCCGGACCCGGTCGGATGCACCATAAAGCCCATGGGCATCGGTGTCAGCAAGAATTTGTCTGAAGACATCGTTTACACCTATGTTAAAACCATCATGGATAATTTAGAGGCGGTCCAGAAGTCAAACGCCAGGCTCAAAGGCTTTTCGGCAGATATCGCCGTACCCCTGCCCGCTTTTCCCTATCATGACGGCGCGGTAAAGGTGTACAGGGAAATGGGGCTCTGGACTGCGGCCCACCAAACCGCCCAGGCGAAATTGCTAAAATGAGATTTAAGTTTTAAGATTTAAGATTTAAGTATGATGGTCTCGTAACAAGTCTAAATTAAG
>JAUYIZ010000361.1 GCA_030688615.1 Desulfobacterales bacterium
GCACCAAATTACAAATAAATCTCAAATTCCAATATTCAATGACCCAAGCCTTTCAGGACGAGACATCGTTTGGATTTTTGAATTTGGGTGATTGGAAATTGTTTGGTATTTGTAATTTCAATCATACAATGAACTTCCAACAAAGCAAATCCCCTCAGGGGGTAACCAAAGCCTGGTCCTCAGGGCCAGGATATTTACGGTGCGTTGACACCCGCTATGGCCGGAATCCAGCTTTCTTTCAGAAGTTCATCCGGGTTGCCGAATTTTTCAGCCACCCGGCGCACCCGGGGGTCCTCCAGGCTGGTCAGGCGGCCGTTCTCGATGATGATTCCTTTATCCGTGGCAATGGTATTGAAACAAGTGTCCATATGTCGAATGATTTTATGCTTGGATGAGGCCAGGCCTTCGCCCACGGACGTATGGATGACCCCGGACCGGCGGTGACCGTAAGTCCAGGCGTAAATACGCGCGGAACCGGCCAGATCATCGAAAAAAGGCGAGCGGCTTGCTTTGGGGTGGGTACAGAGCCCGATCGTCGTAACCCAATTTACCCCGGGGCCGGGACAGTCCGGGCTGCTGAGGTTCTTATGCTTTGCAAAAGATTCCCTGAGCCGGTCGCCGTACTTTCCGCCCCCTTTTACTTCAACCGCTTTGCCGCCTTCGATAATCAGCGTTGTCGGTGGAACAGGCCCGCCGAAGGTGATGCTGCTGCTGACATACTGGCCGTTCATGTCCACGCAGGGCGCCGGAATCTGCAAATGGCCGGGTTTAAAAGCGATCCCCCGTTTTTTCATATTGTCGTCGATCATCTCCTGCCATGCTTCCGGCTTTACTTTCAGGGTCAGATCGGTGCCTTCCAGGTCGGTCCAGTGCAATTTCGAACAAAGGGCCAGCTTCTCCCAGGTGACGGCGCCGATGATGTCCCGCAATTCCACCGGAAATTCCTCGTATTCCGAAATCATCTGGTCGGCTGTCATTTCAACATTATCCACAATCGGTTTGCGGGACAAGGGCGGAATGGGGGTGTGGGCCAGTTTCAAAAAAGCGGTTAACAAAACGATGTCCGCCTCATTGGCCGCGTTCCAGACCCAGTCGGGATACCAGTTGTTGGAAAACATGTTGTCCAGCAGATCGACCGGATCTTTCAGGCCGGGAAACCCTTCCAGCAGAATGATTGTAAGATGCGCCTTATTTTCCCGGATGGCCGTGGCAAGGGCTTCCACCACGAGCTGGTCGGCAGACGGGTCATTGATGATCAGGACCTTCTGGCCTTTTTTGACTTGCAAGCCTTCATACATATCAGCGGCCTTGCGGTTGACCATGATCCTGGCCTTGGGCAAAAGCTCCTCCACCCGGGTGATTTTTTTTACATCCGGCCTTCTCGGCGCCGGCGCCTTTTTGTCTGTTCCCATTGTTTTTTCCTTTCCGCTTGCTGTTCTACCTTTACAGGCCGCAGCACTTGCTGGGTATCGGCCTGCGGGGACAGGGCCCTGACCCGGGAAATCCGGCCGGCCCGGTTGCGTGTTCCATGCCCATACCACCCGGTAAACACCGATGGTGATGGACATCATAGACCAGGGGGGATATTCATTTCCTTGCAAACCAGCAGCAGATCGATTTTTGTATAACTTAATGAATATGCATCATAAACAGAATATCATCACTGCTGTGAAAGAGCTTCGATCACGGCCGGTCGCTGATCCGCTTGTCCGGTGAGGGCGCTTTAAATTCAATAAAAAGGTTTTCCATCTGCCCGTCAACCACAGGCCAGTTGTCTTTCCAGTCCTGAATGCTGCACCAGTCCTGCTGATCGGTCGGCACGGTGCAGCTGATAAACGGCATCAGGGGGTCACCGGCAATGGATTTATAATTGAGCATGAAGGCGCCCTGTTTCGGAAAGTCATCAAATTCCAGCAGCTGGACCAGAAAAATCTTACAATCCCCTTCGAAAAATTGTCTGTGCTTACGGTAGTCGAAAATTCGGTCCCTGAACATGCGGATGGCCTGCTCGGGCCTGTCTGTATCAACCATCAGGCTGAACTCCCCATGCCTTCTGTCAGCCTCAGCCGTCTCTTCCTGATTGGTCATATGAGAAAAAAATCCGATAAATTTCATACTTTCCCCTTTCCTGTGCCAGAGATGTCGGGTAGCGTTCCAAAAGAGCCTGTGAACCGCTACAGCGGGCGCATCCTCCGTCCCGCCATGGGCGGACTACAGGAGCTTGAAAGAAGCATAAAAAATTTTAGCATGAAACGCAAGATAATTGAACCGCGACAGGGAGCTTATTCCCCGCAGCCTGCTGCTGGGTTTTAGTTTATTTTTGTCCGCACCCTTAGAATGAAGCTGCAAAATGAAGTTAAATTCCAACCTGGTGTTTCCTAAATATTGTTGTTTCTTGAGCATAATTGATGTATTTAAATTTACAGCGTTATTTAAATGTCATAGAAAGGAAAGGAGGTTTTTCAATGAGTTACCATCTAAAAACCGTAGAGCCGGAAAACGCTGAAGGCCAGTTGAAGCGCACCTACGACATGCTTCGGGAAAAATTTCAAACCGTACCCAAGGTCTTTGTCGCCCAGAGCATAAGACCGGACCTGCTGGAGCCGATCGCGACGTATGTCAAAAATCTGATGATTGAGGACCACGGTTTGAGCAGGGCCGCAAAAGAGCTCATCGCGGCCTATGTTTCAAAGATCAACGCCTGTGCCTACTGAGTGGACGCCCACAGCGCCATGGTCATGACGCAGGGATTCACGCAGGATCAGGTGAAAAGTATCCTGGATGATATCGACGGGTCTTTTCTCATTGAGGATAAAACAAAACAAATCCTTCACTTTTCGGAAAAGGTTACCCGCCACGCCTACCGGGTGACGGAATCGGATATCAAAGCCCTGCAGGATATCGGTTGTACCGACGAAGAGATATTCGAAGCGGTCGCAGTCACATCCCTGTTCAATTACATGGACCGGATGGCGGATGCACTGGGTGTGCCGGTGGAAAATTTTCAGGAGATGGTGGCGGGTATGATGGGCTAAGGACGTGTCCCCTGCGAACGCCAAATACCTGTAATGCAGATTATGTTGCGGGTTTGGTTTGCCCGTGATATCGGAAAATAAATTCTCAATCTAAAGCTGATTTCGACCCGACCTGCCGCAGCACCCGAATGCCGCCAAGGTATTTGTCAACTGGCTTCTGAACAGAGAGGAACGGAGCATGCCGACACCGAAAAAAAACCGTCTCCCGCCAAAAAGGCGCCTGCCAAGAAGGCCGCGGCAGACCGTGCGGCCAAAGCCGCCGGCATCATTCTGTCGGGAACGGCCACGGACGGGACCAGGGGATCAGGGCCATCAAAGGGGAAGGCGGCATGGTCATGGTCCAGGACCCCGACACGGCCAAATATGACGGCATGCCCAAAAGCGCCATCGAGACCGGAGTCGTCGACTTTGTTGTCCCGGTCGAAAAGATGCCGGAAACGCTGACCCGTTATGTGAAGCACCCCTTGCTGGCGTTGACGGATAAAAGCAAACTGTCCGAATCCCCGGATAAAAGCCAGATTCAGAAGATTTTTGCGCTGCTCCGCTCCGCCACCGGCCACGATTTTTCCCATTACAAGCCGAACACAACCCTGCGGCGGCTCCAGCGGCGCCTGGCTGTCCACCAGATAAAAACGCTGACGAGCTATATTCATTTCCTGCAGAAAAATCCCGACGAAATAGCAATGCTCTTTAAAAACCTGGTCATCGGGGTCACCAGCTTCTTCAGGGATCCGGAGGCCTATGACATACTGGCGCAAAAGGTGCTGCCGGATCTTCTGGCCCGTAAAGAGGCCGATACGACGATCCGTCTCTGGGTCGCAGGCTGCTCTACCGGTGAGGAGGCCTACTCGCTGGGCATTCTCATTTGCGATGGATCAGGTCAAAAAACATTTCAACGTTCAAATCTTTGCCACCGATATCGATGCAGCCGCACTGGATGTTGCCCGCAGGGGGATCTATCCGGAGAGCATCGTCCGGGACGTTTCCCGCGAGCGCTTGAAGAAGTTTTTCACCAAAGGGCCGACTGGCTTCAAGATCAGTAAAAAGATTCGCGACCTAACGGTCTTTTCCCTGCACAGTATCGTCAAGGACCCGCCCTTTTCCCGGCTGGACCTGGCAAGCTGCAGAAACCTGATGATCTATATGGACGTTATCCTGCAGAAAAAGATCATCCCCTACCGGACCGGCGAAAATGTCATCGCCGGTGTCGTGATGACCTTCGTTGATGTGAACGAGGTCAAGCAGGCCGGCAAACTCAGGAGACTGGCCACGGTTTTGGAAGATGCC
>JAUYIZ010000370.1 GCA_030688615.1 Desulfobacterales bacterium
ACAATATGGTAATGAATCTGCCAGGCGCAGTGATATCCTTTTCTTACTGTATCATTGGACATAATTCCTAATTATCATAGGAATTGACCCCGCAGCAAGCTGCGGGGAATAATCAAGTTCAAGGCGCGCAAATTTCGTGTCATGAGGCGTACTTAGCGTACGCCGCAATGACAACGGAATGCAGCGCAACGTCCCGCCAAAGGCGGGAGACTTTTTACGGAACCGTCAAGTTTTATTTATTACCGGTCAATAGGCTATCCCTTTGATGATAAAATGGGCCCCCAGGAGGATCATCAAAAAGGGGGCGGCCTGCTGCAGTATTTTTACGGACTGGACCCATCGTGTGCCGGAAAGCTTCCCTAACAGCAACAACACAGGAACCGTGCCCAGGCCAAAAGCGAGCATCAGGCCAAAGCCAAGCAAAAAACCGCTCGTTGACTCTCATCACCGCCCCTTATTGCCATCCTGAAAATCGCAAAGGATAACAGCACGATGCTCCATTTCACCATCCACAACACATAATGGCCTCTTTTGGCCTCTTTTGGCTGTTGTCAAAATTACAATATCTTGCCGTTTTAGCTTATTTATGATATTGAATACTTAAATCTTTAATTTCCATTTGATTCCGACCTCACCTGAACCAGCATGGCAAGCAAGATGCACTTTTCGAACACATCCGGAATTGAAGGATACGGATATGGTCAACACATTGTCCAATCAAGTGGCGCAAAGAGGATTTGGCAAGACTTCGGTAGCGCTGGGAACCTTGACTGCCCTTGGCGAGAGGCTGTTTGGGGAGTCTAAGACCCTAAGGGAAATCGCGGCGCCAAAAGTGGTTCAAGAGGAGCAATGGGTACCATCACTTTGTTATCAATGTTCTAAAGGTCCTGATATGATAAGGGTGCAAAGGGCCAATGGGATTGCGACCAAAGTTGAATATAATCCTGCCTTCAAAGACTTTGATCCGAATACAATCTGTTTAAAACCCTTAAGTTTAATCCAAAAACTCTACAATCCCTACCGTATTAAAAATCCGCTTAAACGCACAAATCCAGAGAAAAGCCTCTTGAATGATCCCGGATGGATGGAGATAAGCTGGGACGAAGCTCTGAATATAGTGGCCGAGAAGTTAATGGAAATAAGACGCAAAGGGGTAGTAAACCCTCAAGGGCTTCCCAGGGTGGCCACTACGCAGGGCATCGGTCACAACGGCTACGATGGGACTTGGGACGCTTTTTGGAGTGCCTGGGGTCCTACTGACCATAGATCTTTCAGCGGGGGTGGTGGTAATGGATGTGCCCATTCCGAACACGTTTTTGGCGAATTATGGCATGCCTCCTTCGTCTGCGGTGGTGACCCGAGACAAACCAAATTCGAGCTTTCCATGGGCAGAAATACTAATGCCACTGGCGGTGCTCTCTGTATCCCCCACCACGCCGAGGCCAGAGTCAAAGGCACCAAGTTCGTGCAGGTAGAGACCCAACTCTCGGTTACAGGGGCTACTGCCGATGAATGGATACCTATCCGGCCCAAGACCGACGCCGCCTTTCTGTTTGCCATGATGCACGTCATCCTCCATGAAAAGGACTGGAAGGTGGTCTGCGATGTTGAGTTCTTAAAGAAAATGACGAGCAGCCCATATCTGGTCGGGCCCAACGGCTACTTTGCCCGCGACCCGGAGACCCAAAAGCCACTGGTCTGGGACACTGGCGACCAAGCAGCTAAGGTTTTTGATGACCCGACGATAAAGGATTTTGCCTTGGAAGGCAGCTTCACCCTGGATGGTATTGAGGTCGGTGCTGATAACGAGAGCTATAACATAAATAAGGGGACTCCTTCATTTCAGTTACTCATCAATCATGTGAGTAAATATACGCCGGAATGGGCCTCCCCAATAACAGACGTGCCGGCTGCTACAATAAGAAGAATAGCCGAAGAATTTATTGATTCGGCTGCCGTACAGGCAAAACAGACAATGGAAGTTGAGGGAGTAACCTTCCCTTATCGGCCGGTGAACATTCTTTATGGTAAATCGGTTAATAATGGTTGGGGGGGGTACCAGGTTATCTGGGCTGCACACATGTTGGTTACTCTGGTGGGAGCCATGGAGACACCTGGCGGTCATTGCCGAAGCTGGACTCAATTTCGCTCCTCTACCTTAGTCCAGCGCACTTCTGATGGGCTTCCCGATGTTCCTTATATTTTCCCTACGGACAAAGAGAAATGGGTATGGCCGCCCACGACCCGCGATGGCAGGGCTGCGCTAACCCCGATATCGTATTACATGGGTCCGGGCCACTTACCATTCAAATTCATGATAGACCCCCCGGAAAACTGGCCTGTATCTGAGCCACCCGATGCCTGGGTTACTTTCCGGTGTAATCCCGTCAATAACCAGTGGGACAAGAATACCCTGTATGAGGCCATAAAGAAAATCCCCTTCTATGTTGACTTCGCTTACACTCTAAATGAAACTAACCAGTTACATATAATATTGCCTGACCATAATGACCTTGAAGGGCTCCAGCTATATAAACACGGTAAAGGGCGTGAGTGGACAGCATTCCACTTGCGCCAGCCAATCGTTGAGCCATTGTATAACACAATGGACATGACAGACATTTTTACCGAGCTCGCCCAGAAGATGGGCATCTTGAAGGAATACAATACGGCTATCAACCAAGGTGCCCTGGATACCATGCTTAAACTGGAAGGTCCTCTATCCCTGGGACCCTCCCGGAAGTATAGCCGCGAGGAGATTTGGGACAGACAATGTCAGGCTGCCAGTGGGGACACCCGTGGCTTGGACTGGTTCAAAGAGAATGGCGGCATAATTAAACCAGGGTCGAAGGTTAACTACTTCTATACCTATCATCATATGAAGGCGAAGGGAATCCGTTATGAGCTCCCCTATCAGGAGCGTTTAAAGAGAATAGGCACTCAGCTCGGGAGACGGTTACACGAAAGTGGTATCCATTGGTGGGATGAACAAGCTGAATATTTAGCGGATCCTCTCACCAGGTGGCATGACTTCCCGAAGATATTTGATACGGGGACGGACTATGACCTTTGGCTTACTACTTGCCGACTCCATGAAGCGAGCTTTGGGAGTAACTTGGGCGTTCCATTAATTATTGAAGCGGCCAAGCAAAAGTACACCGACGGTGGCGTGGTTATGAATGTTAAAGCAGCTCAAGATAGAGGTATTCAAAAGGGGGACAAGGTCTGGATCGAGTCTGCCATCGGTAGAGTAAAAGCTAAAGCCATTTTGGTGGAGGGGATTCACCCTGAAGTTATATTAATTGCTTCTCAGTTTGGCCATTGGAAGACCCCGGTAGCCAAAGAAGAAGTCGATTGGCCAAACATGAGGGCCATCACTCCCATATCCATAGCATTAACTGATGAGACCGGCTGTGGCTCCGACCATGTCAAGGTCAAAATGTACAAAGTATAGGGCGGGCAAAAAAGGCTGTAGGCATCCGCTGCCAGGGATCGGAAAAGGGTAAAGTCGATCAGGGAGGTGATCCTCGCGGCATAGCCGCCTTTTACATCTTTTTTGGGATCGTACAATTCCGGCGGGCCATGCGGCTATCGGCGGTGGTCCCAAAAATTTGGACAATATGTTAAGCTCTAAGTCAGCATAAACAGAAAGAAGCTGACATGAGTACGAAACGAAAAAAGTACAGTGCCGAATTTAAGGCCAAGGTAGCCTTGACCGCCATCAAAAACGATGAAACCACCGCCGAGCTTGCCCAGCGTTTTGGAGTTCATCCGACCATGATCTCAGGTTGGAAACGGGCCTTGCTCGAAGGTGCCACTGAGATCTTTGACAAATACCAAAAATCCCAAAAACAGTCTGATGCCAAGGTTGACGAACTGCATCATCAGATCGGCAAGCTTAAGGTAGAAAACGATTTTTTATCACGCAAGCTCGGCTTTTAAATCGCAAACAGAGAAAACATATGATTGCCCGTGACATTAAAAAGCCGAGCACCCATCACCAATATAAGATGCTGGGTATTACCAGATCATCAGTGTACTATCGGCCTCGTCCGATCAAGCCCGAAGACCTAAAGCTTATGCGCCTGATCGACGAGCAGTACCTTAAAACACCGTGTTATGGCAGCCGGCACATCATCTTCCTTGTCGGTCTGCCTTCGCAGGCCGCGGGATTTATTGCTGTAGTATCCATAATACCGAACCATCTGCTCGTTCTTGCCGGGGATATGGGTCGTTAGCTGTGCGAGCCAGTCTATGGCACCAAATGTTTTGGACGTTCTGCCGTCTTTCGATTGATAGATCACCTTTGCGATGCCATCGGGTGATTGATCGTCTGCTATATAATTCATGCGCTCCTGAGAGAAAGCTGCGCGAATGACATAATGGGCCAGATTCTCGAGTGCGTTTTCATCATGGGGCCAAATGGCCGGTCCGCAATACACATTGAAGCCGCTGTGGCGCCAGGAGAGCATGTTTTCGATGACAGCATCCGTGATCTTGCCTTCGGCCTTGAGCATTTTAAAGACCTCATAGCGGAAGAGGTCCTGCAAATCTTTAGAAACCTGGGGGGCGTCCCGCTAAGGGCTTATGCCTGCCAGATCTGTCAATTCAATCATTTCCTTCTATATGCCACCCTGCGAAAATATTTGCAAAATTTCTATGACCGGCAGGCCGAAATACGGCCCTTTGTCAGTTCCCGCCCCTTTTTTTCGCCTTGACACACAGGCATTCTTGACTCATATAATCACCCTCAGAGCAGGTTGCGAAATCTTGCAATTTTTTAGAACGGAAAACATCGAGTGCAAAGGAGGTGGAAAATGGAAAGAAAATCACTCATTTCGGGAATCGTGCTGACGTTACTCGTATCATTGTTTTTTGCTATCCCGGGTTTTGCCAAAGACTCGTGGGAGACGATTTTGCAAAAGGCCAGGAAAGAGGGTGAGGTGGCGGTCAGCGGCGTCAGTATTGCCGCGGGGTTGAAACGATCGATAAATCTGTTCAAGGAAAAGTTCGGCATCAACATGCTCATTACCACCGGCCGAACCTCCAGCATGGCGCCCAAGCTCTTGCAGGAAAGAAGAACCGGCCTCTATCTTCAAGATGTGATGATCTCGGGACAAAGCACCATGGCGGATACCTTAAAACCGGCGGGAGCTTTCGATCCCCTGGAACCTTATCTCATGCTTCCGGAAGTGATGAACCAGAAGCTTTGGTACGGCGGCAAATTTTACTGGGCGGATGAGGAGCGCTACATTTTCAACTTTGCCCTCTATCCCATTGACATGGTTTTCATTAATACCAATCTGGTAAAGCCCGATGAAATCAAGTCCTATTACGACCTGCTGAAACCGGAGTGGAAAAATAAGATATTAATCAATGATCCGACCACGGCCGGCATAGCCAGCATCAGTTTCAACGCGATGCTTTACAATTCTTTTGTGACTCAGGACTTCTTCCGCAAACTCGTTGCCCAGAATAATATGATGACCAGGAATCAGGATCTTCAGGCAACCTGGCTGGCAAAGGGAAAATATCCCATAGCCCTGTGGCCGTCCTCGGGCCCGGTAGCAAGATTCATCGGTGCGGGCGCTCCAATACGGCCGAATTCCAACATGAAGGAAGGATCCGCCGCCGGTTCCGCGGGCAGCGGCCTGAGCGTCTTTAATAAAGCGCCCCATCCCAATGCAGCCAAAGTCTTCATAAACTGGTTCCTCAGCCGGGAAGGCCAGGAAATCAACCAGGAGGTCGTGAGGAAACAGACCAGAAGGCTTGACGTTCCTCCAGTAGGACTGGGCCCATATGAACAGAGAATCTCGGGCGTGAAATATTTTCCGCTTCCCGATGAAAAGGAAAAGTTCATCCTCACGGAATCGAAAAAATACAAGAAACTTGCCAAGGAACTTTTCGCCCCTTTGAAATGAAGCCGGGGCTTTGAGATCGACCGTCTCAAGAATAAGAAGTTACTTTTTTCGAACTACGTATGGCAAAGGGCCCTCACCTGTTACCCGGCCCGTTACTTTCTTTCCATCGGTAATCCTCAGACATATCTTTGGTTTTCAGCTAGGTTGATATTCTGCGGGGTTGGCTAAAAATGGCCACGTATTATTTTCCCAATAAACTCGTCAACTACACTCCTCAAACCACAGTATTGTCCTTTTAGCCGACCTATGATATTGAAAGGACCAATTCATCATCTTCACTTGATTTAGGTGCTTCAGTTCGAAGGATATACAAAGGAGTCGATTCGATGCAGGAAAGGGAGGGGGCAAAAAAGTTACCAGACTTAGAAAATAGTTACTGCTTCGGATGCGGACCCTCTAACCAACATGGTCTGAAGATGCAGTTTTATAGTGACGGTACCTCTGTCTTATCCTGGTTCACAGTGCCCGAACACTATTGTGGCTGGAAAAATCTGGTACATGGAGGTGTTATTTCCACCCTGCTTGATGAAATCATGGGAAGGGCTATGTTCTATCTGCTCCGGAATTTGGGAATGACACGCAATATTTTCGTAGATTTTCTTCAGCCGGTCTTTATTGGAACGGAAATCAAGGTTCAGGGCCGGATACTTGAGGTAAAAAATACGCGTGAGGCTATGATCGAGGGGATTCTCAGCAACGAAAATGGAGAGGTCTGTGCTAAAGCAAAAGGAAATTACATCCTATTTTCCCCGGACAAGATTGGCAAGATGGGGACGGTTGCAGACGATGTTCTGAAATGGTTAGACCACACAAGGGCGGCAGGGTTGAAAATCTTACCTTGATCGATTTGAATAATCTCGACGAGATTTATTCTCCCAAAGCCCAGGAAAAATCAGAGGAATTTTTCTTCAAACTTTTGGGGCTCAGGTAATAATTATTTGGCTAAAAAAACATTAATTTCGGGCGGCCACACGATTTGAGATACCGGCGGTTCCACCGGTTTGATTATGGTGGCATCAGGTATGACCGGCAATAACAGGTGTGATGGGTGCGCCAGGTCATGGTAGATAGTATTTTCAGCAGGAAATGGTGTGTTTTCGGATGTATAAATGGTGTTCAGGTGGTCCTGGTAGCTATAGTCGATACTTGCAGCCTGCACCCATATTTTATGTCCCTTCCTGAAAGTATGGAAAATAGGCCATATCCCTATATGGTGGGAAATTGGGAAGAGGCTGGGCTTCGAACGGCCAAAGGGCCTTGAGGACTTTGTCGATGATGATATTCTCAAGCCAGCCGGGATAACCTATAAAGAACTGCAAAAGGAACCTATATATTACAGGAAAGAATTCCAGAAATATAAGAAGAAAGGTGGGTTTATGACTCCTTCGGGCAAGTATGAACTTTATTCGACATATATGGATTGGTACTGAGGCGGGATGGTCCGACCCCGCGAATTACAACATGCTGACTGGCGACTCAATTTATCACCGTGATCCGGTGCTGGGGGGGGGCTGATGAGGGGCTTTCTATGCCGGGTGTTTAAAAAGGAAGGATAGGTCTTTATTGGTTTTGCTCTTTATGGGTTTTCAACTATCTTCTTCATAACCGATACCTATTGTGGTATTATGATTGAAATGTTGATAATATGGGTCGACTAAAAGAATTTGGTTTATGCCGACCATTTTGAAATAAATGCTTTAAAGATCTTGGTCCTCCATGATGAAATGAAGATTGATATCATTGATACGGATGTACTGATCATCGGAAGCGGTATTGCAGGGCTTATGGCCGCTATCACCATTCTAAAAGCCGGCAAATCGCCACTTTTGATCACGAAATCCCGTCTTGGGAAAGCAACCAATACTATCCTCAGCGGCGGTGGTTTTGCCGTTGCAACCCAGAAGTTCGATCCTCAATCCCACTTTGAGCGGACTATACGCGCAGGCCGCCTTTTAAACGAGCAGTCTCTCGTTCGATGTTTTGTTGAAGGCGCCCCTGAAAAAATTGCTCAACTTCGGCGATTAGGCCTCAAAGGGCGATCCCACGACACCGGTTTCAAGTGCAGCGCATCTGCCTTGATCGGCGGTCCACATCTGGCGGACTTTCTTGCAGGCATGTGTCGTAATGCAGGACTGAACCCCATTGAAAACGTAATGGTTACGGATTTGGTCGTGGAAGGAGGCAAGTGCAGTGGCGCCGTTGGTTTTCATAGATCTACCGGTGAGATTGTGGGTGTAAATGCCAAAGCCGTTATGCTTGCCACAGGCGGTGCAGGCGCCATTTATCTGCAGAACGACAATGCACCCGGCGCTATGGGCGACGGTTATGCCTTGGCTCTGAGGGCAGGTCTTGAGCTGTTGGATATGGAGTTTGTTCAATTTTATCCCTTGCACCCGGTTTCAAAAAGAGGAGGCAACCTTTCGATATGGCCTTACTTTGCTGACTTGGGACCCATCGTCAACCGGCAGGGTGAAAACATTAAGGAAAAATATGCTCTTAATGATAAGCCTGTGGCGATTGTTTCCAGGGATCGTTTGTCCCAGGCGGTTTTCAAGGAAATATCCGAAGGCAACCATGTCGACCATACCCTGTTGCTGGATCTGCGAAAAGTAGATGAAAGCAAAATACCATTGGATGAGGACCTAAAGGCCCATTATAAAAAAATGCTCGCCTACGACAAGGAACCTGTTCGGATCATTCCGGTATGCCACCATACCATGGGAGGCATTGAGATCGATGCCGGCGGTCGCACCCGGCTTAAAGGACTTTTTGCAGCAGGCGAGGTCGTCGGCGGCATTCATGGCGCGAATCGAATGGGCGGCAATGCATTGTCAGAAGGGTTGGTCTTCGGCGAGCGGTGCGCTCAATCTGCATGTGAATTTGCAGACAACCACAACCATTCTCGTGACTTTGAAGGACTCGCAAGGGATACTGTTGAAAAACGTTTCTCCGTTTATTCCCCTGTTCCCACCAAAACCGGCGCTGATGTGCAAGCGCTGACAAAGAAGTTAAAAGGGGTAATGTGGAATAAGGTCGGCATCATCCGCCAAAGCACATCACTCAGAGAAGCGGTGAGCGAACTCGAAGGCATCCTTGATGAATTAAAGCGGCAGAAGGCCAAGAAGGATGCTGCGACTCTCGCCAGGATGTTTGCCTGTGAGAGCGGGGCCTTGATCGGAAAGGCGATCGCAGTTTCGGCGCTTGAACGAACGGAAAGCCGCGGATCTCACTATCGTGATGATTTTCCTCAAGAAAACCCCCAATGGCTGAAACATATCTATGTCAAAGTGGAAAATGAAAAGGTTTTGCTCAGTCGCATAAGTCCGGTCGACAGCTGAAAAAGGATGACCGCCCAAAACGTGCAATAGGCTAAGCTGAAAACAAATATGTGCACCCATATTTCACCCCCAAATATAATAAGGCGGTGGAAAATCACCTTTCAAGAAGCATGGATAGAGCCCGATATGGCTACATAATGCCTATAGGGTTGTCCCCGGGATGCCTCTCCCAGTTAACATTTTGAACGTTACCAATCAATTAAATTGTTTGCAAAATAAAATTCAATTTTTCCTCAATTGAAAACGAAATTTTTGAACCAGATCAGATAAATATGGTTTCGAATTTTGTGCTGCTCTCGACCGGCAGTTGAAATATTTCCTTCCGTCACCCATAGCACGATTTTGATTTTAATATTTTAACATAGCCACCATTCCAGAAGGAGGTTCCGAATGAATCGAATATCAAAAATCTGCTTTTTACTCCTTGTTTGTGGCGTAGTAATGGCTGTCATTCCTTTCCCCTTGCATTCTGACCCGCTTGATCCATACATCCAGGCCGCTAAAAAAGAAGGGGCGGTAAAAATCGGCGTGACATTGCGGAATAAAGTTCATGGGAAACCTTCCGGTGAATTGTATATTGCTGCTTTTCAAAAAACATACCCGTTTCTCAAGGTGAATTTTAAAAGAATTGGAGGAACCCGAGAACGGGAAAGAGTTATCACCGAAATGACGGCGGGTATTTTTAATTATGATGTCGCACCTGTTGGCGAACCGATGATTCCCACAATTGTTAATGCGAAGTTGCCTCGTATTGTAGAGTGGGAAAAATTAGGTGTCCCCAAATACTTAAGCCACCCTGAAAATATAGGGGTCTCTCTGAGAACACCGGTTTTTGGAATTGCCTATAACCGGGATTTGGTTCCTGATGAGATTGCCAACGCCTTCACCTGGGAGTCATGCACGGACCCAAAATGGAAAGGCAAGACTGCTATGGATTACGGAC
>JAUYIZ010000374.1 GCA_030688615.1 Desulfobacterales bacterium
GTTCTCGAGCAGGAAAAAACAAAATTCCGGCGGGCTTTTCTCCGGGGCAGCCTGACCCCTGCTGAAATTGAGGAGTTCCAGTCGCTTCTAGACCAGGCAAAGAAAACCGGGGTCGATCCAACGGATAAAGAGCGCGACAAGATCGAGGGGTGCCTGTCCTTTCTCGAGCAGGAAAAGATAAATCTCTGGAAGGCGGCCGAAGAAACGCTCAAAAAATCCGCCGCAGAGAGCAAAGAAGCGGCCGAGGCCGAGGAGCTTTATTTTAAAAAACCGGAGACGCCCGGACAGCCGGAGCTGGAGATCTACGGCCACAAGCTGTTTTCAAGACCCCCCGACACCCTGGCCCCGATCAAGGCGCTGCCGGTCTCCAGCAATTACATCGTGGGCCCGGGCGATGAGATCAGGGTTCTCATGTGGGGCCGGCTGGATGCCGAGTACAGCCTGGAAGTGGACAACGAGGGGGTCATCAATTTCCCCAAGATCGGAACCCTGGTGGTGGCCGGCATGACCTTCGAGGAAGTCAAGAAGCTCATCCGGCAAAAGGCCGAAGCCATCACCGGGGTATATGTCAATGTCTCCATGGGCCGCCTGAGAACCATGCAGGTTTTTCTGCTGGGCGAGGTGAAAGCTCCGGGGGTCTACACCATCAGCGCCCTGGCAACGGTGGCCAACGCGCTGCTGTATTCGGGAGGACCCACCCGGCTGGGCTCGCTGCGCAATGTGCAGCTCAAGCGCCAGGGCCGGGTCGTCAGCGTAATTGACTTATATGATTTTCTGATGAAGGGGGACACCGCCGACGACATCCGCCTGATGCCCGGGGACGTTATTTTTGTGCCCCAGACCGGCCCCATGGTGTCGGTTTCCGGCAACGTGAACCGGCCGGCCATTTACGAGCTTAAAGACGACATGCGCCTTGAGACCGTCCTGGAGCTGAGCGGCGGCCTGACGCCCCGGGCTTTTAACCAGCGCCTCCAGATCGAACGGGCCTTTAAAAACCAGTTCCAGGTGGTGCTCGATATTCCTTACGAGGAGCTGAATCCTAAAAAAGCGCCGGCGCTGCTGGACGGCGATGTCGTTACGGTCTTTTCCATCCTTCCCTTGCCCCGCAACGCCATTCACCTGTACGGCAATGTGCGGCGCCCGGGCCGGTATGCGTTCAAGCCCGGGCTGCGCGTCCTGGATATCCTTGCCGACATCGACGAGCTGGAAAAGGACACCCATTATGACTATGCGCTGGTCAAGCGCTACCACCTCAAGGACATGAAAAGCCAGCTGATCCCCTTTGACCTGGGCCGGTTGCTGTTGTCCAAAGACCCGTCCCAGAATATTTTACTGGCCCCCCTGGACGAGATATATGTCTTCAACAAGCAGATGTTCAAAGACCGGGAATCTGCCGTGGTCCAGGGGCAGGTGCGCAAACCGGGGCGCTACTTCATCGATCAGATGAAGATCCGGGACCTGATCCAAAAGGCCGGGGATCTTACCGAGGATGCCTACCCGTCCCGGGCGGAACTGATCCGGGTGGACAAGGAGCGCAATCTGCACACCGTATATTTCGACGTGGCGGCCGCCATGGCCGGGGACCCCGCCCACAATCTTTCTCTGCAGGATGAAGACCGCATGGTCATCCATTCCATCTGGGAAAAAAAGTGGAAGACCAGCGTGACCATCGAGGGGGAAGTCAAGCAGCCCGGCGAATACGTCCTGACCAGCGGGATGCGTCTGAACGACCTGTTTTTCAAGGCCGGCCGGTTTACCCGGGACGCCTATCAGGCTTTCGGGCACCTTCACCGGACGGATTGGCAGACCCGGGACATCAGCATCCATACCTTTGACGTGGCAAAGGCGGCCGGCGGCGACCCGGCCGACAACCTGCTGCTGCAGGATCTGGACCAGGTGGTGATCCACAGCATCTGGGAATACAAGGAAAAATACTCGGTTTCCATTCACGGCCCGGTCAACCGGCCCGGCAAATACCCCTATGCGGGCAACATGACCATCAAGGAGCTGATCCTGGTGGCCGGCAATGTCAAAGACGGGGCATTTCTGGACCAGGCCGAGCTGGTCCGCTCCGATATCATGGACGGCAAGCGGGTGGAGACCTCGGTGATCAATTTTGACGTCCGCAAGGCGCTGGAAAATCAGCCGGCGCACAACTACAAACTGCAGCCGCTGGACACGATCACGCTGAAAGAAATCCCGCGCTGGACGGAAAGGCAAAATACCGTCACCGTGGGCGGCGAGGTTTATTTCCCCGGGAGCTACACCATCCGGGAAGGAGAACGCCTCAGCGACCTGATCGAACGCGCCGGCGGTTTTACCGAAAAAGCCTACCTGCGCGGAGCGCTTTTTACACGGGCGTCCATTCAGAAAATGCAGCAGCAGCGCCTGGACGAGCTGGTTGAGAGCCTTGAGAAAGAGGCCGCCACACAGGCCAGCACAGGAATTCAGACCGCGCTCTCGGCCGAAGACATGGCGGCCCAGGCCCAGTATGTGGCGGCCCGGCAGGGGCTCATTGCCAAGCTGAAGAGATCCAAGGCCTCCGGCCGCGTGGTGGTGTCCGTCCGGCCGCAAAACGTGTTAAAGGGCCACGCCAGCGACATTTTTCTGGAAGACGGCGACTCCCTCCTGGTTCCCGCAACACCCAACACCGTCAATGTGCTGGGCTCGGTTTACAATCCCACGGCCTTTGTTTACGATACCGGCAAAAGAGAGCTTAAATATTACCTGGCCCAAACCGGAGGCCCCACCCGCAATGCCGAAGAAAAATCCATGTACCTGGTGCGGGCCGATGGCACCGTTGTGAGCCGGCAGCAATCCTCGTGGCTCGGCATGCAGTGGGATTCGGATGGAAGCCGCTGGGGTTTCGGGAAGGATTTTGAAGATACCCCGCTGTATCCCGGGGACACCGTGCTGGTGCCGGAAAAGATCGTGCGACCCAGCTACATGCGGGATTTCAAGGATATCACCCAGATTCTTTATCAGATTGCCACCACGGCCGGGGTGACCATCGCGCTGTTTTAGCGGCAAGCTCCTGTGCCACCCGGTTTCATCATCCTGACTGTTACAGTGAGGCATTGCATGAGCCGCATCGACTGCATCAGCAACCGCAACACCCGGATCATCGCCGCCTACGTTGCAAGCAGGCTGGGACACCACGACACCCTTTTTGAGGGCCTGCCCTTTCCCGCAGACCGTTACGCCTCGGCCCGGCAGTTCTTCCTGGACGAAGACGAGTGGACCACCGATGAAAACCTGCAGAAAATATTCCGCAGGGCCGAAGCCCTTGTGGGGGAGCGCTATTTTTATTTTAACTGCGGCGTCTCATCCGCCCGTCTGAAATCCTGGGGGCGCCTGGACTATTTTGCCCGGGTTTTTTCAAGTCCGGATGAAGGATATCGCAGGCTTCCCTTTTTCAACAAGCACTTCAACGACACCCAGGCCGTGGAAGTCATTCTCCCCCCGGTCCCGGACAGATCCATCCATAAAATCAGAACCGTTCTGAAAATAATCCCCCATGCGGACCATGACGTGAACCGGGACTATACCGGCAGCCGCTATACCCGGGGCATCATTTCCGCCATCCCCACCATCTGGGGGCTGAATCCGGCCGAGGTGCGCTATGCCATGACCCCTTATGACCCGGTGATCCTTTTTAACGAGGAGCCTGAATTTGCCCCCTTGCGGCTCCAGGTCAGATTGGAAAACAACGCCCTGACCTTTCAGGACCCCAAAGACGCCCGGCGCAGGATTTTCGGAAAAACAGTCCTGCTGGAATCTGAAATGATCGGCGGCCGGAAGGTCTTTCTCGGAAAATACGCTGAATATCCCCAGGACCGCCCGGCGGACCCGGAAAATTATGCCCGGGCGATCCTGATCACCGATACCGTCCGGATGGATGACCAAATCATTTTCAAAGCCGGAGAAATTTTCAGGGCGCCGTATTTTATTTTATCGGTCACCTATGACAGGCTTTCCCTGCTCGGACGTCTGTCCCAGGTGTTAAGCCTCCGCGGAAACACCGCTTTTTCCACCCAGAGCATGATCGAAACCATCAACCGGCTCAGGGAAAGCCTGGAAGCCCAGAATGAGACTTTTCGTGCGCTGGAAAAAGCCAACGCGCAGCTCAAGGAAGCCAAAAAATATGAGGAGCTCCGGCGATACCTTTCGCCCAAGCTGACCCAAAAAATTCTGACGTCCGGCAACGGGCTGGGCACGGCTCCCCAGCGGAAACTGATGACGGTGCTGTTTGCCGATATCCGGAATTTTTCCGCCATAACCGAAAGCCTCGAAGCGGAAGAAATTTTTTCCCTGCTGGACAAATACCTTTCCGAAATGACCCGGCTGATTCACCGTTTCGATGGAACCCTGAACAAAATCATCGGGGACGGCATGCTGGTATTCTTCGGGGATCCTGTCGAGATGGAAGACCATGCCCCGCGGGCGGTGATGCTGGCCATTGAAATGCAGCAGAAAGTCTCGCAGCTGCGAGAAGAATGGCTCCACTACGGCCACGAACTGAGCATCGGCATCGGCATCAATACCGGTTATGCAACCGTCGGGAGCATCGGCGCCGACACGCACAAGGACTACACGGTCATCGGAAACCAGGTTAACGTGGCCGCACGGCTCGAGTCCCTTGCCAAACCCGGGCAGATACTGGTCAGCCAGAGAACTCTGAGCCGGGTGAAAGGCCGGGTGAAATACGAGAAAATCGGCGAAATCCGGGTCAAGGGGATCTCCCGCCCGGTGGTCACGTACAACGTAAAAAGTTAGGGCTGGAAGAACCTCGCGGCCAGCCGCGGGGATTGCGGTCCCTGCTGCGGTTCAAGAGGCCGAAAGCGCTCCGGCGACCCGGGCGCGGATGAGGTTGCCACCACATTTTCCTGTGATCACATTTTCCTTGACACCTGCGTGGGTTTGGCTGTATTTCTGGACGAGAAAAACGGTTCTGTTGAGAGCAAGTTTCCATTTTGTTAACTCCCCAACAATGAGGTAAAACAATGATACTTCCAAAAGTCGACGTAAACAAGATCCTTTACCCCACAGACCTGTCCGAACACGCCCGCTATGCCTTTGCCTATGCCATCAGCCTTGCCAATCTCTACGGTGCATCCCTGACCATTTTGCATGTGCTTTTTGAAGATTCGAACATCGGGATGATGGCATCGCACTACATCGGGGAAAAAAATTGGGAGATTATCAGAAAGCGCAATTTCGAAGAAGCGCGCGAAGCCCTGATCGGCAAAAGAAGAGACAACATTGCCATTCAGGAGGTTCTGGAAAAATTCTGTGAAACCGTAAAAAACGACGTGAATATCCAAACGCCGGTCACCGATGAAATCATCGTGGAGCGGGGCAACCCGGCGGACCAGATCGTTCTGCAGGCCGAAAAAAACAACTGCGATTTAATTGTCATGGGAAGCCACGGGCACGGCATCCTGACCGAAGCCATGATCGGAAGCACGGTCGGCAAGGTTCTGCGGCATACGACCAAACCGGTTGTGGTGGTGAGACTGCCCAAAGAGGATTGATTGTCCGCCCGCAAGGGGCCCCTGATAGATATCCTTCATTCATACCAGGTGAGGATTTCCGCCAGCTCCTCCCGGTCCGTATGAAACTGGTTCGCCGGCGAAGCCGGATCCTCGTATCCCATGGAAATGCCCAGAAGGATGCGCTTGTCCTCTGAAATGTTGAGCGTTGCGGAGATATCCTCCGCATATTCCAGGATCAGGCCGATGGGACAGGTGGCCAGGCCTTCCGCGTGGGCGGCCAGCATCAAATACGCGACACTCAAGCCCACGTCCAGATATCTTATAGCGGGAAACAGCCTGTCAATGGTTACGATCACGGCAACGGGCGCGCCGTAAAACGAACAGCTCCCCTCTTCGATAAACCGGTTAAAGGCAATGTTCAGTCTGCCGACTGCGGGCTCCATTACTGTGAGCGCCCTGCGGCCTCGTTCGGTATATTTTTGCGGCAGAGGGCTTTCGGTTCCCGGCCCGCAGGACACCCGGCGCTCCCTGTGGGCGGCTTTCAGCCTGCGCACCAGGCGGTCCTTTTCCTCCCCGTGGGTGGCGACAAACTCCCAGGGCTGCAAATTTATGGCCGACGGGGCCGACCCGGCACATGTAAAGACTTTTTCGATCAGAACGCGCGAAACCGGTTTGTCCAGGTAGGCCCGGACACTTTTTCTTTCCTGGATGGCGGTGAACAGGTCCATGCGGTTTTCCTTATTTTTACTTGACACATTATGCGTGATGGTCAAAAATCGGTCAATATTTTCACGCTCCGGTATTCCCTCCAGCCGGCTGCAGGGAGTTTCACGATCCGAACAGGTAAAATATTAATACTTGAAAATGCGGAATACAAGGAGAAACCGTGGAAAGAGCCATGTTGTGGTTTAAATGCGCGGCCATGCATGATCCGGTCCGGCCCGTCATCCGGAAACCGTCCGTCATCGGCTGGGAGGCCAAAGAACGCCGGGTCGATCTGGTCCTCGAGCGCTCCTTTACGGGGGATGAACTGCTGCGCCGCATGAACGGCTGGTTTACGGTGGATGTTTTTCAGGCTATTGATATCATCCAGCAGCACGGTCAGCTTAAAATCCTGGATGGGAATCACCTGGTGGTGGAAACCGGAAACCTGGCGGATATGGAGCGGATTTCCGGTCAACTGGCAAAGGCTTTCCAGGACGAAGCGTGGCTGGAGATTGTTGAAAAAAACAGACTGGCATAAGGGGAAAAATAAAAAGATGAGCCGTTATTTGATTGTGGATATCGGTGCCGGGACCATGGATGTTCTCTATTATGACGAGGCAACCGATTTGCACTACAAGTCGGTGGTAAAATCCCCGGTACAGACCGTTGCCCGGAAAGCCGCCGGAATTCCCGGAAACCTGGTGGTGCTGGGCAACGAAATGGGCGGCGGGCCGGTGTCCGACGTATTGATCGAGCGTGCCAAGACCGCCGAAGTGGTGATGAGCGAATCCTCGGCCGCCACCCTGCACCACAGCCGGGACCGCGTGCGCTCGTGGGGCATTAAAGTTGTCGATCACGCCACGGCCCGGGACCTGTGCCGGGATAAAAATTACAGCCTGTTAACCCTGGGCGACCTTGAGCCGGACCGGTTACGGCAAATCGTCCAGGGGTTCGGCGTCCCCTTTGAATTCGAAGTGATGGGCGTCTGTGCCCAGGACCACGGCGTACCGCCGGAAGGTGTGTCCCACCTGGACTACCGGCATTCCATATTCAAGCAACGCCTGGATCAAACCCCTTTTCCCCACGCCCTGGTTTACGGAAAGGATCATGTCCCTGCGACGTTCAACCGCCTGACATCCATCGCCCGGGACGCTGAAAAGTTTCCTGCCAATGACATTTACGTCATGGACAGCGGCATGGCGGCCATCCTCGGGGCCTCCCTGGATACCCTGGCCATGCAAAAAGAGCGGATCATCATCTTAGATGTGGCCACCTCGCACACCGTGGCCGCGGCCCTGGAACACGGGAAAATCGCCGGGTTTTTTGAATACCACACCCGCGACATCAACCTGGAGCGGCTGGAAGCCCTGCTGCCGGCGCTGACCAACGGGAAGCTGTCACACAAACAGATATTGCAGGAAGGCGGGCACGGCGCATATATCCGGCACGCTTTCGGGTTCGAAGCCGTGCAAATCATCGTGGCCACCGGGCCCAAGCGCAGGCTGGTGGAAAAGTCAAAGCTGCCCATTCACTTCGGTGCACCTTTCGGCGACAACATGATGACCGGAACGGTGGGCGTGCTGGAAGCGATCCGGCGGCAACAGGGACGTCCGGCCATGTCTTATGTTTAGCCAAGGGTCGATAACCTATTAAAAAGAAAGAGAAAAAAATTTGACCGCGCCACCCAATCGAAAATTAAAGGATCTGCGGCATCAGGCCGGGTTCGTGCATGCCCGCTTCGGGGATTTAAACGACAGCCGTTCGGTCGTTATTGAAGGCCAAGGCCATCGTCCGTATGATGTAACCTGTATGACCCCATTGTATATCCACCTTTCGGTGACGCAGAACTGCTTTGCGCGCTGCAAGGGCTGCATCAACGTCACGGTAACCTCCCCGGGGTCGGATTCAGGACCGCTCCATGCTTCCGCAATGGACACGGTGCCGGAAAGAGATGCCCGCTGCATACTCAATCTTGCCAGATCAAACGGAAAGCACCCGTTTGCCGTCTGTTTCTACGGGGGAGAGCCGCTTCTTGCAGCGGACAAGATTCACCGGGTCTGCCAGATTCTGGACCAGTCCGATCTTGCCGGACAATCCAGCTACATGATTTACACCAATGGAGAACTGATCCAAAGCGCCATTGAAAAATATCCGGACATGATGAAAAACGTCTGGCTTTACGCCGTTTCCATTGACGGGACCGCGGCGCAGCATGACAGGGTCCGGCAGGGGACCCGGCTGGCCACCATCCACGACAACCTGTATGAACTAAACAAAATTCGCAACGGTCAGGTCTTGATGTGGTCCACCTTGAGGGAAGAGCAGTCCCTGCAAGACTGCTTTGATGAGTTTCTTTTTCTGCACCGGCAGAACCTGGCCGATCATTTTTTCTGGCACTGGGTTGAAACCGATGCGCCCTTTGAAGATTTTGACGCTTATGTAAAAAACTATGAAAAAGATTTTTCCATGGTCATGGCCACCTACATCCAATGGCTTGCAGAGGGGAAAATCCTGCCCATCGCCCATGTCAATGAGCTGATTACCTACATCCTGACCGGCATGGGGAGAAATTCATCGGCCTGCGGCGTGGAGCTGGCGAAAAACTATGACCTGGTCAACGGGAAAATTCATTCGTGCGCGGACCTGCCCCTGGACATGGCCATCGGACATATTGAAGCCGACGGCACCCCGAAATTAGACAGCGCCGCTTTAAGTTGCCTGGTTGAGTACAAGAAGGACTTAAACTGCCGGGCCTGCGGCGTGCACAGCTATTGCGGCGGCCGGTGCCCGGTGCAGGCGTTCACCAACGGCTATGAAAGGCTGATCCAGTATTGCCAGCTCATGCGGCTGCATGTGGGCATGGTCCAGGAGTCCATGCCGGATATCGCCCGGGCCTTGAAAGCCCGCAATATTTCCTTACAGGATTTATATGACCAATCCGCATATTATGCTCAATTTACGGATGTGACACCGTAAAAATGATGAACTACCGCACCTTGATAATTGCCGGCATGGGATCGATCGGCAGCAGCCTGGTCCAGTTGGGGGAACATGTGCTGGACGATTTTGACCGGGTTGTGGGCATCGATCTTCATCCGGAGCGATCCGCCGGGGCGCCCGGGCCGGTCTCCTTTATCCAGGGAGATATCCGAGACCCTGTTTTTTTAACCGAAACCTTGCACCGGGTGCCCTCCCCCGCCATTTTTTTAAACATCTGCAACGGCGCGGACAACGTTAAAATCCGCAGAATCGTTGCCATGTTCGACGCGGCGTATATTGACTCGTGCTGCAGCGCCCTGGACACAGGGGGGCGGCCGGAAAACCTTTTTTCAAATTTAATGCCCTACACCCATACCCGGGTTGCCGGCCGACGCCCCCAGTGGCTGTGCTGGGGAATCAACCCCGGCATGGTTGAAATTATCGCCAGAAAGCTCATGATGGATTTTCAGGAGCCCGATGCTTTTTTTGACGTCGAAATTTATGAGCATGACCGGCTGGAGGCAAAATTAAACGATTCGGCGGTGGGGGTGGGATGGTCGCCCGAAGACCTCATTGACGAGGTGATGGTTTCGCCGTCCTTTCAGATTATGGACGGACGGCCCACGGAAGGCACCGGGAAAGGCGCTGAAAAAGTCCTGGCGGTCTGGCAGGGCCGGCCCGTTCCTTCCCGGCTGGTGGGCCACGAGGACATCTGGAACCTCGGGCGGATACCGGAGGTAAAAAATGCCCGGTTTATCTATGCCCTGCACCCTGGAGCCATGAAGATCCTCGAAGGGGATCTGGACGGGGCGCGCCGCAGACTCAAGGTGCCGGGAAGGCATGTCCCGGTTGCCGGCCTGGAGCAGGTGGCCGTCCAGGTGATCAGTAAAAAGTCTCGCAGGCAAAAGGCCCTGCTGTGGGCCGTGGATCATGCAGCGGTCTGGGAGGAACACGGGGTCAATGCCGTTCAATACCAGACCGGCAAATGCCTGCTGCTGGCAATCAAGCTCCTGCAAAGGACCCGTTATGGGAAATTGCCGGTAAACTGCTGCGCGTCCAGTCTTCCCATAACCGGACCGGATTGGCAGCACATCGAAATCGCCATGGAAGAACTGGGGATTCACTGGGAAAACGCCGATGCCCTGGGGCTGCATTCAGCCCCCCCGGCCCTTGCCCCATCGACCCCCTGAACCCTTTTTAAAGTCATTCTAAGGAGTTTAATTTTATGGGAAATCAGTTTAAAACAACCCTGCTCCTGGCCGTGTTGACCGCCTTTATTTTATGGGTGGGCCAAATCCTCGGCGGACGGCAGGGAATGCTCATTGCCTTTATTCTTGCCGGGGGAATGAATTTTTTCAGCTATTGGTTTTCCGACAAGGTGGTTTTGCGGATGTATCAGGCCACCGAGATTTCCCAACAGGAAGCCCCGGACCTGTACAACATGGTGCGCCGGCTTGCCCGGTCCGCAAATCTTCCCATGCCGAAAATCTACCGGATCCCCCAGGACACCCCCAACGCATTTGCCACGGGCAGAAATCCTGAACACGCGGTGGTGGCCGTCACGGAAGGTCTGATAAAGCTGCTGGACAAAAATGAAATCATGGGGGTCCTGGCCCATGAACTGGCCCACGTGAAAAACCGGGATATTCTGATCGGCTCCATCGCCGCCACCATGGCCGGCGCCATCATGATCATGGCCAATTTGGCCCGCTGGGCCGCCATATTCGGCGGAGGAAACCGGGATAATGACCGGCAAGGCGGGGGCGGAATTTTCGGCCTGATCGCCATGTCCATCATCGCGCCCCTGGCCGCCATGCTGATCCAGATGGCCATATCCCGCAGCCGGGAATATCTTGCCGACGCTGCCGGCGCCCAGTTTGCCGGCAGCCCCGAAGGGCTGGCCGGGGCCCTGGGGAAACTGGGGGCTTATTCGGTCCGGATCCCCATGCAGGCCAGCCCATCCACCGCCCACATGTTCATCGTAAACCCCCTGTCCGGACAGAGCCTGATGCGGTTCTTTTCCACCCACCCTCCCCTGGAGGACAGGATCGCGCGCTTGCGGGGAACCCGCCCCCAAAACACCGGCGGCCCGGTCGGCAAACCCGGCCGGGAGGCGGAAGCCGGCGCCTTCTGGGACCGGTTATCCGGCAAGTAAATATCCTGGCTCAGAAGACCAGGTTTTCTATGTTTAAATAAACCCCCATGCCCGGCACGGGCACAACGAAGGATGAAAATGGTTATTTTCATATAAATTTATAAGACTCCATTATCCCCTTCTTTCCCCCCTACCGATCTTTATGGGTGCGATCCGGCCAGTTTTATTTACTTTACAAAAAAATCCTTGCAGTATGTTGATTTTATTCCGCGCTCAAATTCCGAATCCCCGCCATAGGCCGTCATTTTTATGTGCCGGTCGGAATATTCTCTTATTTTAAACCGCATCCCAGATTCGTTTATCATGTATAAGCCTTCTCCAGACTGCCGGTAGATTTTAAGGGCCATTTTCTGAACTTCGCCTTTTAAATTGTTCTGGCAGTATTTACCGGTGCCGTCCTTAAATATTTCAATGCACAGCAGGCCGCCCGGGATAGCGGCCGTCCACTGGCCGACATAGGCAGCATCCTGATCGGCATAGGGGGTTACTTTTAAATATTTATTGTTTCTCAAAGAAATACTCGGTTTTGTAATCTGTGCGTCGCAGTATCGTATTCACGCTTGTCTTTGCTGCTATTTGGTCCGGAGCAATAGTGACGACACCTCCAGGAACAATAATGGCGGTTGGTTGAGTGGAGGGGTGAGCCCAACAACTTCCTACAGTGTACCAGTCCTTAAACTTCGGATTATTGCAAAACTCCTTTTGAAGATACCAAGTAACTTCTCGAGCACTTGAAATGAAACTGACAAGATTGAACAGGAATGCATCTTCATTTGGGGGCAATTCCTTCATTAGATCGAGATGGTATTTGGCCTGCTCTATTTTCTTCAGTGCATTCATATTTCAGATAACGCCCCAGTTAAGCCGCGCCGCGATAGGGGCGTCGTGCTTGAACTGGTGTTAGGCAAAAATAAATCTGCCCCCTTTTACCGCACAAAAACTAGTATGGTGTCCCCGATTTCCCCCGCGCACGAACGAAATATTGTGATCTTAAATATTTTTTTCGAATTGAAATTCAACTCACTAACCTTTTAGATTATAGTATCCATCTGCGAATTTTGGATCTATGTCCAATGTTGCGGTAATCTCTTTTTCGGCCTGCTGATAATTTCCCAGGCCGTTATAAGACCATCCTCTTTGTATATATGCATATTTGTTATTAGGGTCTAATTTTAATGCGGTGTTCGCATCTTTCATCGCCTCTTGAAAGCTACCCAGACCATTATATGACCAACTGCGCATAATATAATTCCAAGGGTCTTTTGGGTTGAGCTTTACAGCATTATCTATATCCTTTTTTGCTTGCAGAAAATTGCCTAAACCATTGTAAGCCCACCCCCTGTGAAAAAAGGCCCACTGGTTATTTGGATTTAACCTTAAGGCCTTATTTATATCAATGACTGCCTGCTGATATTCGCCCAATCCATTGTAAGACCAACCGCGTTGAACGTATGCATGTTCATTTTTCGGTTCCAATGCGATGGCCCTGTCTAATTGATCAATAGCCTTTTTAAAATGCCCTGTCCCATTATAGGCCCATGCGAGGTGAACAAGTGCTGTGACATTGTCGGGCTCCAATTCAATCACCCTCATGTACGCAGTGACTGCCTCTTGGTAATTATCCGCTATGATAAGCGCATATCCCTTATCAAACCATTCCTTGGAAGACAGCTGGTCAACGGCTTTTGCGTATTTCTGCTTTCTTTTATCATCGGTCTTCATGGTCTCAAGTTCTTTTCTTAGCTTGTCAATCTCTTTCAGGGCCTCATCTGCCTTCCTGCTGGTTTCTTCGGATTCCCTGCTCATGGTTTGGTCTGCACGAACTTTCTCGATTGAACGGGCCACTTCTTCTGGGTCAGCCACTATCTTTGCTTTCAAATAATAGGTTTTCCCATTCCATCTTTCATCAACAATCATGATTCTCGTGATACCTGCCGCAAAAGCGGTCACTTGGTCCTGTGTCAATTCAAAGTTTTTAATTGTTGTCCTGCTTTTCAGGTACGTTCCCAATTCCTCCAATACAAGTCTTTTAACCTGCTCAAGCGCGATGGCTCTGCTGGAAACCTTGCTGTCAAGGTCGCTAGCATTATAGGTATATTCTTTAATAAAGATTTTCTCTTCAGCATAAGAATTACTTGCAAATATAGAATACAGGCACATGATCAATATGATAAATATCATAATCTTGCGAATGTGTTTTCCTGCCATTTCTCACCTCTCCTTAAGAAAATAAGGTGTTTCTTCCCCAATATTTTGCATAACGTCATGCATCAGCCGACGTCGCCAAAAAGTAAGCAAGAAATCCACCGTATTTACCCGGCGTCGGCTGGATGCTTTTGTTAGCACATCATTTTTTTAGTCCTTCCAATACGCTTTTCACCAAGTCTCTATGGTCTTCACGAAGGGAAAAGTTATCCTTCTCCCAAGCGTACGTTGGGTACTCATATACGACCACCTGACGTAGGAAATCATTCTTTTTCATGCCGAGTTGTGCTGAGATAGTGGTTAGATGATAACCTATTTTTGAAGCGTCGAGGCTCTTATCGTATTCAAGGAGTTCCTTTTTCAGCTGCTCTCTCGATAGAGTTTTCTTCTTGAGCAGGGCAGGAAGGAGAACGTCCCGAATTCTTTGACTGGTGACTTTTTCTTTGACGAGATACTCCTTAAGAAGTTTCTCTAGTCCACCGATGTCGTAGGTTCCTGGCTCGTCGGACATGGGAATCTCGAACTTCTTCTTTTTCTTAACTCTTTCCCGTTCAAGCTCTTCGGAGATAATGGATGTCTTTGCCAGTAGTTCATCTCCGCTAAGGGTTTTTACGTAGTTCAGTACAACGGCATTAATGTTGACGTTGAAGTTATCGGAGAGCCATTCAATCATTCGTTCAAGTGCTGACTCAACGGAAAAGCCGACGAGGACAATGCGCTGAGAAACGTTGATATTCAGGGCCTCAACATCAACCTCCGGGAATGATTCGCTGACGAATTCGACGAGGCCCTTGCCGGTGTAAGCGGTGCAAATTTCCCCGATCTTTTCAATGGCCCATTCGGCGGCGTCCGAGGCGTAGTCTATTGCCTGCGCGAGTGCTTCCCGCGGCAACTTGTCTCTCTTAATTTCTATAATTACAAGATTTCCAGATTTGTCGATGCCAAGCAGATCAATAGATCCAGATTTCGACATAACCTGCCGCCCGATGACGGCAATGTCGGTGCCAATAATAGCTGGATGTGAAGCAATCCATGGTTCGAGATCATAAGGCTCCGTCTTCCCTTCATTTTTCAGATTTGTGCTGACGGGTAAGAGCTTTCCGTCTACGATCTGCCACGTCTTGATCTCAGTTCCCATGCCATGCCTCCTTTCATTTCAGTGCTAATCGCGGTGCGACGAAGTCAGCACCGCGACCGGGTGAATAGGCCGAGTTAAAGGCACGTTATCCAGCCAGTGGCGAAAAGTAAAAACCGCGCTACCCGGTGGTCGAGTGAACTGAAATGTTGGGAGGTGCCCTTATCCTGTGGCAGCCATTGGAGTAACTTCTTTTTCAATTCTGCCCTCGAGAGAATCTTCAGCGATATCAAGCTCATAGTCCATTTGTAAACCAAGCCAGAACTGGGGCGACATACCGAAATATCGTGAAAGCCTCAAAGCCGTGTCTGCCGTTACACCTCGTTTACCCAAAACGATTTCGTTTATCCGACGTGCAGGAACGCGAAGGGCCGTAGCAAGTTTATTTTGACTTAAGCCCATGGGATCGAGGAATTCCTTCTGTAAAATCTCTCCCGGATGCAAGGGAGATAGTTTTCTGCTCTGCATAATTATTTACCCCCTGTGATAATCGGCAATTTCAACCTCAAAGGCATCATTGTTTGACCACTTAAAGCAGACCCTCCATTGATCATTAATTCGGATCGAATATTGGTCAGCTCTGTCTCCTTTCATTTTTTCCAGCCTGTTAGCTGGTGGAATTCGTAAATCGTTAAGATTCATTGCTCGACTCAACATTCTCAACTTTCTTAAAGCTGTTCTCTGCAAATCCTCAGGAAGCTTCCGAGACCGTTCTCGATTGAAAATCTTTTCTGCCTCCTTGTCTTTGAATGACCTTATCATGCAGACAACTTACACCATTTAACGTTTAACGTCAAGTGGTTTTTCTCCCAACGTGCGGGTTAATGCGGCGGGATTGACGGACGCCAACGGCGGCCGGCAATAACGCTCGCATTGAACCCGTGGTTATGGCTTAAGCCCTCTCACATTATCCATAATTTCTCCGTCCTTTCCGTTTCTTTTCTTCGAACTCTTCGCGCTTCCGTACGTCCGAAACTTGCTATCTACCAGGTACCCGCGTAAGCGAGAAGTTCACTTCTTTAGGCCCTTGGTTCTTACCGAGTCCAGAGTTTCGCTGATTTCAAGTGCACCGCTCGGCAAGTCCACTTTGACGTCCATCCCCTCTGGTCCGGCAACGATAACCTGCCGGTCCAACTCTACGGTTGCGATTGCTTGACCGTCTTTGCCTCTGAGAATATGCCTGTTTGGGCCATTGACTGTCTTGTTGATGCCAAAACTCTTGCTGATAGCTGCGAATTCGTCATCTCGTGCGAAATACTGAGCGTCGGGTGCAAGGTGGAAGAGCAGTGCCCCGCTAGGTGATGAGGCAATTCGTTCGATTTTGCTGGTTGTCGGTGACTTTATTGGCCCTGTGGAAATAGTTCCTGCCGTGCCGGGGTTAAGGTTTCTCCACTTGCCGTGGCCTTTTCCGTCGAAATCGCAAATGACATGAAGATCTGTGACGGTGTATGTTTGGACGATGTCCTTGTCAGAGTACTCCAAACCGGATGATAGCTTTGGGACGGTCATTTCCCATGACAAGTTGTACCATGACGGGGATTTCTGATTCTTGTCAGCGTATCCGTAGAATGCTCCTTTGCGATAGACATATTTGTTGGTACCCCCGCCAGGCACCGGGGATTCCAATGTGCTGCCCTCTTTAAACTCTGCGCGAGAAGCGTTCCTCCGCTCGTAGCCAGGTAGACGAGCATGATAATAGCACAACTGGTTCGTTTCATTGTCTCTCTCCTCTCCTTTCTCTGCCTTTCTCTGCCATAATCGCCGCGGATCAGGAGCAAGACCGGGGACAAGCTTGCTTGTCACCGGGCTTGTCTGCTGAATCCGCTGGTTGTGAGGCGCTTCGCGCCGAACGGCCAGCGGATGGTATCCGCGGCGATTGGTTTGTTTGCTTGCTGAATAAGGGAGCTCCTGACGTCTCGAATGGCCTTGTCCATCTTTCGATATCTAACATAGCCAAAGATCCCTACAACTACACCGAATGGAACACAAGCAAGTCCGACGTACCCGAGTAGCCCTGTCTCGAAGAAATGCACAAAAGTGATGCCCACAAGTATCAGGGAGATTGCCCCGCGGAGATATGCAAGTACGGTACGTTCATTCGCCAAGATCGTTCGGTCGATCGCTAACTCGTCCCTAAGGATTAGGTCGTTACCGCGAAATCGCTCGTAGGGATTCTTGGTGCTCATCATATTCTTCCTTTGCCGAACATTAGAGTATACGGCTAAAAAGCCGCAATTAATTACGGCTTTTGGTCGCCGTAAAATCAATAAATATCAATAATACAATGCCTTAGGGTCAACAGTTGTTTCATATTGAAATGTGAAATACGGCTAAAAAGCCGCATATTTCCAATACGAGGCTTTTTAGCCGCATATCACTTTTTTTGAAAAATTTATAACCTTTTAAAATTACAAAGAAAATAATACGATTAA
>JAUYIZ010000388.1 GCA_030688615.1 Desulfobacterales bacterium
GCATCCTGGGTCTTGGCATCTTTGGCAAAGGCGGCATAGTCCATATCGCCGGTGTAATTCCGGATTTTAGCAATCGCCTCCAGGATATCGTCCAGATAGAGTCGATGATCCCTAGGCATAGACCACCTCATGCTCAATAATGGATCTCAGACGCGGTTTAACCGCATCGTGAAGCACCAGGTCCACCGATCGATCCAGCTTTTCCTCCAGATAAAACTTCAGGTCCATATAGTGGTCAAAGGTCGGTTCCTTCAGTTCAACCAGAATATCCACGTCGCTTTTCGAACCGGCGTTGCCTCTGGCAAAGGAACCGAATACGCCGATACGTTGCACAGTGAAACGGATGGTAAGTTCATTGCGAATATTTCTTATTGTGCTTATTATTTCCAATTTTTCATTTTCTGATTTTTGCATCGTCGGAGTTCCCATGATTGCATTAAAATTCAACATCTTAAAATTTTAATAAAAAATCAAGCGGTTTTTCGTCTGGCCCCTGCCGTGCGGCTGCATGCCCTGAATCCGGCCGGCAGCCCGGTCAAGCGGCATTGGGACATTTGCCGCTTATCGACCCAGGTTCAGGCGTGAAGTTGCTTTTTCCATGACCTGTCTGGCGGATTTACCCGGGGAATTGAGCAGCACGACGATGCGGTAGAGCTCTTTGTTGCCCCCTTCAAAATAACCGGCAGCCGTGCTGACATGATGCAGCGTTCCGCTCTTGTACTGGAAGCCATCTCTGGTACGGAGAAGATGACGAAAAGGCGCGAAGGCATCGAGAACCTTATGCATCCCCTGGACGCTAATCCTGTTTTTCCTTGAAATGCCGGATCCTTCAACCATCTTAATTTGGTTTATCTTCAGCACGTTCTTTGAAAAATTCGCCATGGTTTGAACCCCTTTGTCCAGGGTCCCGGGGGGTCCGCCGACTTTTGCCCCCGTGGCAATCAGAAGCTGGTTGGCCATAAAATTATTCGAATGTTCCAGCAGCTTGGCGATGTTTTCCTCCAGGGAAAACCGCGAAACATATCGATACACGAGCTGATCCGTTGCCGGATTCACCTCTCCTGTCTTGATCATTCCGCCGGAGGTAATCCCGTGGCGGTCCAGGAAATACCTGAAAAGATGCCCGGCATAAAGAAGGCTTTCATCATTTTTCCTTGAAAGGGGAATTCTTCCCTGACCGCGAGAAGATTTCCCGATTCTTTTTAAGGCAAAGGGCAGCAGCGGGGTCTGGGGCTCGGCGCTCACCGGAAAACCCTTTTCACGCTCGAAGAAAATCGTGTTGAAATTGACGCAAAGCGCACCATTGGGCGCATCATAAGGCTGGTCCGAGGAGGTTATGCCCGGGATGGTCAGCGGCCCGGCAAAATATGAATCATCCAGTATCAAATCGTTGTAGGTGCTGATTTTTTTTCGAAGGACCCCGGCGATGTCCGCCAGAACTTCAGAAATCAACAGCGGGTCGCCGTATCCTTTAATCTTTAAATTGGAATTGCGGTCCAGATAGAACTCGGTGGAAAATCTGTAGCCCGGGCCCAGGTAATGCAAGGCGGCTAAAGAAGTCAACAGCTTCAAGGTTGAGGCGGGGACCAGGGTTTTGTCCGCGTTTTTTGACCATAAAACCCGGCCGCGGGAGTCGGCGATGAGCAGCGCATCCCGGGGCCCTAAAAGTTTATCAAAGTCATTGCCGCGAGGCTTTACACCATCGAATTTCTTTCTCTGGCCATCTTTGATCGAATCAAAAGATTCGGCAAAAAGCGCTCCGGAATGTCCGGCAAATAACAAAAGAATAAAAACAGCCCCCATAAAACAACGGGGAAATCGGGCAAAAGTGGGCGTTTTAAAGTGGTCTCGTCCCCGGACACGCTTGACGTCGTTATGCGCTGTGTCTCTCATCCCATGAGCCTCTGTCCGTTACTTGCTTTGCAATGTCATTAACTTAAGCCCCCTCACCCTGCCCTCTCCCCAGTGGAGAGGGTTTAAGTTAATGACATTGACTTGCTTTCTACAATAAGGGTTACGGGGCCGTCATTGACCAGAAAAACATCCATCATGGCCCCGAATTGACCGGTTTGGACGTCAACGCCCTGCTGCCGGGTCTGATCAATGAAATATTCATAGAGTCTGCGGGCCGTATCCGGTTGGGCCGCATGAACAAAAGACGGGCGCCTTCCCTTGCGGGAATCTGCGAGCAAGGTGAATTGAGATACCACCAGCATCTGCCCGCCGGTTTCGCGCAAAGAACGGTTCATTTTGTTGTTTTCGTCTTGGAATATGCGCAGATTCAAAACCTTTTCAGACAGATAGGCGGCGTCGCTTTCCCTGTCCGCCTTTGCCACCCCGAGAAGGACCAGCAGGCCGCTGTTAATGTTCCCTGCGATCTGACCGTCTATGCGAACGGACGCTTCTTTGACTCTTTGTATCACTGCAACCATGGTGGCCTCATCAGGTCATTTTCCCTGCATCATATTTCAAATGATTGCCGATTTCAACACCCAAAAGCGTTCCGGGCCCTGCTCCCTTTTCTTGAGGGCGTCCATAAAATCTGCTTGCTTTTCAAAAAAAGGCATGGTAAGAGCTTTTCGAAGTTGCATCGTGCCGGTTTCTTTCTGAAGGTAAGATTCTTTTGTCAAAGCAGCTGCCTGAAGATTGGAATCCTGATTTTTTATTTGGATAAAGGAGATTGTCGTAATGGCCACAGGTATTGTAAAATGGTTTAACAGCAGCAAAGGGTATGGATTCATCGAACAGGAAGAAGGCGAGGATGTATTTGTTCATCATTCAGGAATCAATGCAGCCGGTTTCAAAACACTCAATGAGGGGGATCGGGTCACCTTTGACATCGAAAAAGGACAAAAAGGACCGGCTGCGGTAAATGTCACGGTAGTTTAATTGACAGGCAGGTCATAATCTTCAAGCGCTAACAAGGCTTTTTTTCTTTCAATTCCGTCGGCATAACCTGTCAACGTGCCGTTTGATCCTACAACCCTATGGCAGGGCACCACGATGGAAACCGGGTTCTTTCCCACCGCACCGCCAACGGCCCGCGAGGCCCGGGGGCGCCCGATGCCTTCAGCGACCTGAAAATAGGACCGGGTTTCCCCCCAGGGAATTGCACATAGTAAAGTCCATACATCCCGCTGAAATGAAGTGCCCCTTAAATCCAAGGGAGTGTTGAACTGACGCAGATGTCCGGCAAAGTAGGCCTCCAGCTGATTTTTTATTTCAAGCAGGTGGCCCCATGGGTCGAGCCGCGTAATTTTTTCATGCCCCCATGACCGGAGGTAACCGCTTTCATTGTCTTGCGGTTTTATGCACACCAGGCCATTTTCGGAAGCTGCCAGGATATATGTCCCCAGTGGGCTTTGATAGTGCGTTACGCAGATCATTATGAGACCTTTAGCTCTATGAACGCCCCCCCCAGCCCCGCTTGGACGGCATTTCCGCTCCGAACCAATAAGCTACGGGGTATCAGAATTCAGAATCCAGAAGTCAGAATAAAACCAAAAGCATCAGGTTTTCAGCATTTCTCCTGAATTCTGACTCCTGACTACTGTATTCCTTCAAATTCAACCTAAGATGCTGCCGGGATAACCCAAAGAGATTAAAAAATACAATTCAATTGTTTTGGTTGGATCATGCGGGTTATCCCATATAGAGCCTGAGCAGCACATTGACCGTAAACAGTGCCAACAGGGAAGGCAAAATCATTGCTTTGATCCGGGCCACCGGATCGGGCACCAGAGCGGTCAGGCCCACATATCCGCGACTTATCCCCAGGTAAAGCCCTGCCAGCAGCAGCGTGCCCTGGATGGCCGGAACATATTCCGGCAAAAATGGTTTAAAAGGATAATCCGCCGTGCCCAAAAGATCCCATCCCAAACCCAGAGGGTCCGATATTACGGCAATGATATAACCGTAGTTGACCATGATGGCCGGCAGGCTGAATGCAATCCAGGCAAAAATACCCACCGGAATCAGAATATAGGTCAGCCGCAGCGCCATGTCGCGGGTGCCTGCGGGTCTACCCGCAAAATAGTTGGACCCGCTGGAGATGAGGGCCACCAGTCCCGGGAAAATCAACAGGGCAAGCCCCCAGACCGACACCAGATAAACCACAAAAGGACCGATCTGCCCGCTTTCGGTCACATTGGCTGCATTTTTTATTTCGCTCCAGGGCCCCAGCATGGTAATGCTGAACACAATGGCCACCACCAGCATGATGATGACGTTAAACATTTCATCATACCCTTTCAGCGCGACATCCGATCCAAACGGCCTGAGGTAAACGCCGATGTTGTCTTGGGGGCAACTCTTGATACATTCGGTGCACAGTCCGCAGTAATTGTTTCGTTTCATATTCCCCACATACTGTTTCCACGGGCATGCCCACCCGTTTTGAGATCCTGAAAAGCATGATTTTTCGGTGTGCTTTTTACAAATTTCCGGATCGATCGCCCGGATTTCGGTCATGGCCGCCATTGAATACGTGCCCAGAAAGCCGCCCACAGGGCACAGATACCGGCATAAAACCCGGTTGCGGTAAATGAAGGAAAGAAGAAAACTGCCCAGCAAAATGGTGAGAAACAAAATCGCCGTGGCCACAGGACGGGTGATCAAAATCATCCCCGTTGATATCAGCGCCAGGAAAAGAATATTCTGGAGCCAGATATTGTCAAAACGTTTCGGCCATTTTTTTTGCAAACCTGAAAACCGGTGATGCAACCCCCTCAGGGGTTTTTCGCTATACCGGACGCCGATTACGGCTTTTCGGCTGAGCCATTCGGCCGGGGCGGGCAGCGGACACATGAAACACCAGAGCCTTCCCCCCAAGGGCACCAGAATCGCTTTGAGTACAAACCACCACAAAATCCAGACAAAAATAATGGCAATGTTACGATTGCCCACCGGGCTGCCCCACAGGCTGCTCAGTATAAAAAGATAAAAGATAATGAAATTGGGAAAGATCGCTGCAAACTGAAACCCGCGCAGTTTCATCAAACGGTTAAGCCATGAATAGCGCCTGGTGAGATTGACCCGGGCAAAACCGCTGAACAGGCGAGCGTTACCCCGGACGCCGAACAGCATGAACAGGCTGAAAGTCACCCATACGGAAAAAGACACAAAAAGATAATAGGGGGTATTGGGCGTAACGATGAGTTCGCCGGTCATAAAGGGATGCAGGTTCCCGCAGGTCTGGGTGCAACGAAAAGTAAACTTACCGGCCTTGCCGGCCGTAAATTGAGTTGTGGATATCTTATCCCAGTCCGAATGAAAATCGCCCTTTTCATCCTGCCAGATGATTTTTTCAAACGTGGCGCCCTTTTTCATGATGAATTCCGTCGGGTGCCCGTCCAGGTAAAACCCGTGCGTTACATCTTTCGATACCGGCGTAAAAACAATCGTATCGCCTTGATGGACGACCAGCCTCGATGGAAAATAACCGTATTTGTGGGCTTCCAGCTTGATATGGTGGGTGCGCTGCGCCGCGGGAAGACGATGAATCGTCAAGGGGACGGCCAGCGCCGGCGCCAAGCTCAACAGAATGAAAACCGAGGCTCGTTTAAGTGTCATGACAATACATCGCTATTCACTTTCGACCAGGTGTTCAAAAAAGGCCAGGGATGCTTTGCTGTACCAGTCCCGGGCGCCGACGGCCTTTCCGATCACCCTTCCCTGCCTGTTTAAAACAAAGGTGGTGGGAATGGTGTGAATCCCGAAAGCAGCGCTCATCTGGCCATTGGAATCCAACAGGGGCAGAAAAGTTAATTTGTATGCGGCAAAAAAATTTTTCACCAGCGCAGCCGGTTCCTGTAAATCAACGGCAACCATCGAAAAATCTTTATCTTTAAACTTCTGGTGCAATTTTTCCATGGACGGCATCTCCACCCGACAGGCGTCACACCAGGAGGCCCAGAAATTAAGAAAGACAACACGGCCCTTAAAGATGGAAAGTTTGACCGGGTTTTCCTCCAGGTCTGTAATAGCCATATCCGTCGGGGGCATGACAGCGGGGATTTTTACAATACTCAGATCCTGATATAGCTTATCCAGGGTATCGATGGGGTGATTTTTTTCTATGGAGGGGCTGCTTCCCGGCTGGAAATAGTTTAAAGCCCCGGCCCTGATTACCAGGGCGCCAAGGACGAAAAACAGGAACACAGGAAAATATTTTTTCATTATTTGTATAAGGCGCCCGGGATCCCCCGGTTCAGGTTCAGTTGAACCGTTTCTTCCCCTTTCATCTGGATCTGGATGGTTTTCCTGACATTTTTCACCTTTTCATGCCAGGTGTTTATCACATATTCGCCCGGCGCCAGATCCGGCATCGCTCCGGAATGATATCTTTTAAAGTATTTTATGTCGGGTATTTCAAAGCTGCCCTTCTCATCGGTCAGGGCAAAATAAGGATTTTTCATCACCAGCACATAGGCGGCCATTTCCGCATGCACATCACAGCGAACTTCTACCATACCCGGCCGGTCGAAAATAACCGTCCGGTCTTCCCCGGGCCGGTAGCTTCCCAGATTAAATTTTTTGGTTCCGGACAGGGAAAAAACATTATGGGCCACCTGGTCATTGTTGGGAAAATGAACCGTTGCCCCGGCCGGGATGGGCAGAACATGGGGGAAAAACGCCAAATTGCGCTGATCCATGGTAAATTTCGTTCCTGAAAAACCTATTGTAACCGGGGCAGCCTGCTGCAGATAGATTAAAATATTTTCCGGAGAGCGAAGTCCCCTGACCTGCACGGTCCCTTTGATTTTTCCAGCGTGCGAAAGGCCCGGAAAGGACCAGGCGGTCAAGGATATCATCACGAATAAAATGACTGAAAATTTTCTCAATTTTTTCTCCTGCCCATATTCTATGTTATCAGAAAACGTTCGCCAGCCCCTTTCTACCATGTGCGGCTGGCCATCAGGATGTCTTTGCTTTCCCAGCCTTTCAGGTCTGCCAGGGATTGATTCACCGGCCGATAAATAAGACTTGCTTCCACGGACGGTTCGTCGCCCGGATCATTCAGGGCAAAGGTGTAGTTCAGCGTGACCGAGTCTTTGACGCGAATTCTCGTATCTGAAGCGATGCGGGTGGCCCGCCAGAAAGGCACGTTAAGGTTGCCGTGATCATCCGCGAGCACCCTGGCGAAAACCGCTCCGGCCAGGCCGGCGTAATTTCCCTGCTCCGGTTTTCCTTTTCCGGTCCATTCAGGCAGTCTGCCCCCTTGGATCAGGTGTAAAGGGTTTCCTTTTGAATCCCGGGCCTGCACGAGAAGCATCACGCTCCGCATGGGTTCACCGGTAGGGACCCAGTGCCCGCCGCTGGTGTTGTTGATCACCACGTCTACCTTAAAACTTTTCCCGGCGATCTGGCCGTCCACTTCCATGGTCAGGGCGGTTTTGAGCATGTCCTCGGTGGCGCCCTCAAAATGATGGGGCCGGATATCCTGGGGGGACCGCCGGGTGCCCCACATGTCCCGGGCCATTCCGTCCACCACATAGTCGTCATAGGGCAGCATTTTTTTCTGCCAGCTCATATGGCAGTCCTGGCATCTTTTCCCTTTGTTGGGATCCTCGGCGGATAATCCATCCTGCCACTGTTTCCATTCCTGGTAGGTGCTCTGTATGGGCAAGGCCGAATCTTGCGGCAGCCCGAATCCCTTCCATTCCGCGTCTGAATATACGCTGCTCCGATCCCAGGACTTGCCGTCTTCCAGTTTCCGGATGTGGCTGTGGCACAGGGAACAGAAGCGGGATTGCTTGAAAACAGGATTATAAGAGGCGGCCATGGGCGGGACCACCACATCGTCATACGGGCCGAAGACCAGCACGGAAGACCCTGTCGGCGACGATTGCCTTTCCATAAGGGCAGCCGTGCCGCTGGCCCGGGCCTTATCTTCAATAAGGCTTCGTATTTTATGGCAATAGTCACAACTGATGCCGTCCCATTCCGTCAGGGAAGATTCCAGGGCGACCTTGAGATCTTTCAACCACGGACGGGATGCGGCCACGGAAGGCGCGTGGCAGGAAATACAGTCTCCGTCACCTTCCAGGTTGTCCAGACGATACCCCGGCCGGACACCCTGACGGCTCAGCGCATCCGTCCCGTAATACATATCCAGCACCTTCGGGTTGGAGGTGGTATGGGCCATTTTGGACTTATCCCAATATCGGGTGACCTTGACATGGCATCTGGAACAATACACCGGCGTGATGAACCGGTACCCGGGCTGATCACTCAAATAGACAGGATTTAAAAAGATATCCGCCATCCGGCCGGAGCCATCCCAGACCTGCCCGTTGCTGAACCATCCTTCCTTGCCGGCCGTCACCCGTAGAGGGTCCTCCCGGGAATCTGGGTTTGCAAGGAGAAAATTTCCCTGCGGGTCCGTCAGGGTAAAAGCGGGTTCCCCGGCCACCCGGACCCTGGCATCCTGAACCGGTCCGTAGACGGACATGACCCGACCGACAATGGCCTCCTGTTTGTTTAAAACCCCCGTCTGCGCCAGGCCGAAATTGACAATATAAATCAAAAGCCCTGCGGCAAGACCGGCCATTACGATCCGGTATTTTTTCTTCCGCGTCATTGCCATTATTTTTTTCCGGATTAAACCTTTACGATTAGGGTGCCTTGCATCTTTTGGTGCTGAACGCCGCAGATGGCGTTGCAGGAAAAAGTAAAAATGCCGGCCTTATCCGCCCTGAACGTTACAAATACGGCGCGGCCCGGATGAATTCCTTCGGTCAGATAGATACCGGCATCTTTCAGGCTGAAGCCGTGGATCACATCGCTGCTCTTTAACTTCAGGACCACCAGGTCTCCTTTGGAAACCGCGATCACCGGCCGGTCAGCCGGGTCCATCAGCTTTGCGGGCCGGAGGGTTTCATAGGCCTTAACCTCCCCTAAAATCCACCCCCGGCCGGAGTGTCCGGTCAGGGTGAACTTTTTGGCATTCGAAGACAGACCCTCCGGCCAGCGCCCTTTTTCATACTGCCGGATGCCGACCGGAACAGCGGCAACGATCAAAATGATCAGCAAAAGAAAAAACAAATCCAGTTTTTTATGGCTCACCGACCTGCCTGATTCCATAAATAACCACCCTAATTTACCAGCATTATGCGTCCGGTTTGCTTATCAACGCCCAGGCGTTGTACAATTTCCTTAGCCTCGGTAAGTACTTCCGCCACAAAATATCTCCCGGCGTCGCGAACCTGCCCGATCCTTAAGGCCGGGTTTATTCGCTTTAGGTACCCGGCGACAATATCCAATACCTGCATTTTGGATAAAATGGATCCATCGCCGGATCTTTCGGCATCGCGCCGCTGGGGCGTATACTCTTCCCCTCCGGGTTTGCCAGGACTGCACGCATATGCAGAAAGCGCTCCGGTCACAAGGATCATGCCCAGGGCCAAAATGGTGGCGATAAAAAAATATCTGACGCCTCTTCCGGTGTACTTTTTCATTTTCACACCTCCTTATATGGTTCTTTAGTGGTTCCGGCGCAAGCCGTGGACGGGTGTAAATCAAGACTGTTGGTTGCTGAGATTTTCATGGCTGTTTCCGGTCCGTTTTTATGTCACGGCTATTTGGTGTCAGGTTTCAGGTGTCAGGCGCAATATGCAAGAGTTGTAACCTTAAGCCTCGTCTGAGAAA
>JAUYIZ010000399.1 GCA_030688615.1 Desulfobacterales bacterium
GCTATACAGTCACTATCAGTAAAGTAAAGTATGTCTCCCCGGGCATTTTGAACCCCAATATTCCGGCAAAAGGCCGGGCCATGGTTTTCAGTTAATTGAATCAGATTACATGGATAGGACTGAGCGATTTGGACGGTGCCGTCCTGGGAATTATCATCTACAAAAATGACCTCGAAATCTTTGATATTCTGATTATTCAAAGAATCAAGCAAGTCCGGGAGGGTTTTCTCTGCATTGTATCCTGGAATAATAACCGAGACTTTCATTTTGGACGGCTACCTTCAAATTTTCTGGAAAGGGCAAACAGGCCATAGCCGTGTTTAAAAAAAATGAGCGCCGCATGGTCTTGAAAAAAATTATTCAGAACTTGCGCCTGATTGCCGTTAAAATTGTTGGCCGCCCATTCCTTGAAAAGATCATACCGGACGAGAAGATGGGTTATACGATTTTTTTCCAGGTTTGACAAAACCTTTTCCGGCGTGCCTGCCCTGAGAATTGCCGCCTTGAATATATTTTCATTGGAAACCATCTCCCGGTCGCTGTAATATGTGCGGCCGCCAAGGAAAAGTGCCAGAATTTTCGCATCCGGCGCAAGCGTCTGGTTGGCAAACTGGATGGCAGGATACTCATGGCGATGCTTTTCGATATAGGCATCCCGGGAGACCTGTCCCGTGATGTAAGAAATGGGCGCGACGATTTTAAACTGCTGCAGGATATAATGTAAATTCAAAAACAGCAGGGATACGACTGCCAGGCCCAACAGGGCCGAAAAGATCCCCCGGGCAAGCCTGGACGTCCGGCGGGCAATGAGTCCATTGATTTCACGGAGACCATAAACCGACAGGATGACCAGCGGAGGGATGACCGGGGCGATATACCTTATGCGCATGTCGATTTGGAAAAAAGCAAACGACAGATACAGCAGTGAAAACATGAGAAGGATTTTTTTCTCCCTTCCCATCCCGGCGGGATTTCCTTTCAACCCCCAAAATGCAAAGAACGGGAACATAAACAGGTAGGGATTGAGTCTGCCGTCGAAATACCTCGGGTTTTCATCCTGGCCCTGAAAAAAGATCCTCAAAGGAATCAGGAGGATATCCGGCCAGGATTCTTTGTACAACAGGCGCCGGATGGTAAAATGGCCCGGCGGCGGGTCGTTTCCCAGGTCGATTTCATCCGGCACGTGATTTCCGGCGCCGGCCTGAAACCACTTGGGGTACATGGGATAAACGGGATTTTTAGTCCAGATAAAATTTCTAACCATCCAGGGAGAAAAAACCAGCAGCGCAATGCACATAAAAAGCGCGCCGCATCCTGCAGCTTTTATCCGTTTGAATTTAAGATCTCTGGCACCGCGCAGGTAAAAAAACACCGCCGCCAGCGTCAGCAGGAAAAGAACAATCAGCCCGTTATATTTTGTCCCCAGCGCCAGCCCGCAGGCGAAGGCGGAAACAACCAGGTATCTCAGCGTAAATTTTTTTTCGACCCACTTAAGAAAATACAGTAAGGCTGCGGTGGAAAAAAAGACCAGCCCCAGATCCACATATACGGTGATGGAAAGCTTGACGATGACAGGCAGCGAAAGGAACAGGAGCGCCCCGAAAAGCCCGTATCCGGCATGGAGCCGTTTGTTCAGGAAGGCGAATATTAACCCGGCTGTCAGCAGGGCAAAAGAAAAATGGATGGTCTTGGCAAAAATATCATGGCCCAGATACAGGGCAATCAGGTACAGCAGATCCAGATTCATGGGGTAATAGGAATATATGATGGAAGGAATCTCGTGGATACCGCCCAGCTTCAGGTATATTTTCGGCACGGCCAGATGATGGGTCAGGGCATCCCGGCTCACCGGAGGGACATAGGAAAGCACAAGGACGGAAAGAATCAACACGGCCAGACATCCGGTCAGAATGATCTTCAGAGGAAAGAATCGGAAAACGGACTCCGGGCCCACGGGTTCTTCAGATCGCATTTGGGTATGCTTGCCTCATATAAGATGGATCCGGCTTTTTACGAATTCATCAGATCAATTACCGTCACCTCCGGAGGCGACAGGAAGCGAATGGGCGGCCCCCAGGTGCCTGAGCCGCGGCTGACATGCAGCCAGGCATGATCCAGAAGCCGGATCGTCCCGGTTACCAGAGGAAAAAAACGCCGCACGGCAAAATTGAACGGAAAAATCTGGCCGTTATGGGTATGCCCGGAAAGCTGCAGGTCAAATAAACCCAGCGCACCCTGGTCCACCTGCGGCTGATGCTTTAAGAGCACGGTGAAATATTTTCGAGGCAGTGCCGACAGGATCTCCTTTTCGGGCACATATAGTCCCAGTCCGCTATATTTGCCGGCAGGATCGTCCACGCCGGCGATATTGAGCAGCCCCGCAATGGTGACGCCCCGGCCCCGAAGCATGACAAAGCCGCCCTTTTCCGTCAGGTCCACGGCATAGTCCAGACCGGCATAAAATTCATGGTTGCCGGTAACGGCATATTTACCGTAAAGGGGTCGGATCCGGCGGAACATATCCATCATGTCCGGAAGGTGTCTGCCCTGACCGTCCACCAGGTCACCGGTCGACACGAGCAGATCCGGCCCGGCCTTTTGAACTTTTTGCAGGATTCGTTCCAGCCGCTCCTGTTGGACAATTAATCCCATATGCACATCGGATATTTGAACGATTCTAATCCGCGCGATGCCGGCCGGCATCTTGGCGGTGGGAATCAGCACGTGTTCGGTGCGGATGTTCAGGGCGGCAAAGTAACCGTAAATGGAACAAAGAACGGCCAGCAGCAACGGGATAAAAAAAGAAACGGGCGCCGAGATCACGAGAACAGACAGGCCTTTACCGCTGATTGCTTTTGCCAGGCATACCAGCAGCCGGTAGCCGTCGATGAAAACCGAGGCGGCAAAAAACAAAAATAAAAAGCCCATCCAGAAATAACCAACATGAGCAAAAATTCTGGCCAGAACAACATGCTCGCTCCGGTCCACAACGCGAATCAGCCAGGGAGACAGAATCATGATCATCATGAAGAGGCCGATGGGAACGTTCGCACGCAACGACAAGGACAGGGCATAATTAAGTTTGACAAACCCGAACAGGTGGATGCCGCCGTAGATTAAAAAAAAAGTCAGCAGGAACAGTCGCATTTTTCTTTTTAACAAAATGAGGACTGCCGTGTCAATTGAAAGTCAAAACTTTGCGGTGAAAAAGGTATTGAAAAACACGGTCGCCTATGTATAATAGATCCACATGCAACTTAACCTGATATACATCACCGTCGGCAGTAAAGACGAGGCGCGGAAAATCGGAAAAATTTTAGTAACATCCGGCCTGGCGGCCTGCGTGAACATCATCGACAACATCAATTCCATGTATATCTGGGAAGGGGCTTTTCAGGATGATCAGGAAGTCCTGCTCATCGCCAAAACGCAAGAAGCCCGGGTACCCGAACTGATTGAAACGGTTAAAACCCTGCACAGCTACTCCTGTCCCTGTATCGTAAGCCTGCCGATATCAGACGGTAACCGCCCCTTTCTCGACTGGATATGCCAACAGACTGCCTAATGGAGCGCAGAGGAATTGCCAGTCCGAGTTGATTCGTTCGGCCTTGTTACGCAGTCTTCAGGCTTTCTGCGAGCTGGCTTGGATGCACCCACAAGTACTCTCGGAGTTCCAAGTTCATGCAGTCTATTTCTGTCAGAAAACCGGCTACTGACATACGATAGTTCTCTGGATTTGTTTCCGTCCTGCGAAGATTTGAGACCTGCTTTTGAAAGTAGGAAATCCTCTCCAAGGTCGTTTTATATTCTTCTTCGTTATGAATCATACGTCAAAACCTCCACGATTCCCCGTTTCTTTCCATCGCGTTTAAGCTGCCGGTGCTTGATTGCTGCCTCTTCCCCATCGAATGCCGCCAAACGCCTCACCCAGAATATGCTTGCTCCCTCGTAATTCTGGGCAGCCATGTGATCGAAAAGAATCCATGCCTCGCCAGAGACGTTCCGAACGTGAAATGTATCCTCCATCAGGAGGAAGATATCGACATCATGTGGATGCGGCTTGTCGGTAACAAAAGATCTAAAGATGATGAAGCGAGCCACTTGCCCTGTTTCCATGGCCAGAGAGTAGATACGCTGCAATCGCTCCACCACAATCGCCCTTTGAAAACTACCTTTGCCAAAATGTCCAACGACATCGCGCAAAGTCGCTTGGTGAATTCCGGATGGCAGATCTCCACTTCCCCAAATGCCGATTTATGTATTAGAATCCGTCCATTTGTCGAAAATGCCAATATCAGCATTTTCGGCAAATACCGAATTGAGCATATTAAAAAGGTAAGCTTACATAGCTATCAACAAAGACACATTCCAGCCTGTCGTCAATCTCAAACGGAGTCCGGCATGAGGGACAGGATGTATTTCCTGGTTTAGCTACGGTTATATATTCAGCGCAGAAAGGGCATTTTACAACATCATTTTGGTAACGGTCTGTCAGATCGACAAGAACCCTGTTATTCCTTATCGCGTTTCCGCCGTAACTCAAATACAACCTGGTTTATTGCATCAGGGCAAGCGACAATGGCAGTATCCGGGTCTTCAGACCATGGCAGCGTTCCCTCCCATCCTGAGGACCCGTAGGTCTGGAATGAGCGAGTTGAACGCCGACAGGCAGATGCCCGGCAGGGGTGGTCTTACTGATAAAGTATTTATCTCCGACTTCGTGCTTTGCACAAATCCCTTTTTTGGATATTACAGTTACATCGACATCGCAGGTGTCAGCCATTTGCGGCCTCCTTTCTGATGGGTACTGCGTCACTCTCCGGCCCGATTACGCAGATGGTTTCCGTTTCTGGTATTCAGCCTGAACCTCTTTCAATTTATCGTAAAACTTCTCCTGAGTGATGATACCTTTTCCGATAAGCAGCTGGGCAAAGGCATCAATCTGGATACAGTTTGCCATTAAAAGCTCTTTGAAGGTGACAAGTTCTTTCGGGTCAAGTTGTTTGGTCATTGAGGTCCCTCTTTTTAAACAGAAGGCTGGTGATGATGGAGATGTGAGAAAGAATATTACAATGACAGGGTTAGATCAAAGGAAAATATTGGGTTTAATATCAGCGTTGAACAACTGATGTTTTTTCAATGGCCCCTTGCCCCGGTTTTACTCTCTTATCAAAGGTCTGACTGGTGCTGTCATTTTCAAAACGTATCACAGGTGTACATTGCAGGATTAATCAGTACGTTATAATTTAATTCATAGAAACTGAAAGTCTTAAAAAATATTACCTAAAATTGAAACTCTATTATTTAGGTGAAAAAAGTTTACATCCAGTGTCGACAACTTCTGGAGGAATTTCTTTGTTCTGACCCTTTTGGTGTTTCGCAAACCAGGTGCATGTACCGAGAAGGGTATTCCCTTGAAGATCATTAAATTTGCAGTCCCAACAATTTGGGGGTTTATTATTATCCATTTTATTTCTCTTCCTTAGGCGGTAAAATCATTCTTGTTTCGTTTAACAGACTATTCTTCTTCAGCATGTGTAAAGGCGTGATTAGGTACCCCCCGTCAGAATTTGATCCAACACGCAAGTATTCACCAACAGCATCTTAAATTGTCCTCACAAGACGAAAGCCAAGATCATCGTCACCTGATCCGAAACCTCCTTTCGGCCAAGCTCTATCGCGATGCGCTGATCGGCAGATACGGACTTTATGTCGGAAACTTCCACCGCGAATAACCTTCCATTCACCATCCCGCGGTCCCGTTGGGCCAATAACAGCGCTTGCGGGGTAATCCCCGAACCAGTCTTGGCACCACTCCCACACGTTTCCGTGCATGTCATAAAGACCCCATTTATTAGTGTGCTTTTGGGCCACTCGATGCATGTGAAGATCGGCATTCCCCCAGTTCCAGCCCATGTCATCCAAATTTGGGTCGCCGTAGTCGGTGGCTATAGTACTGCGATGTTCAAGTGAATCGTTTGGGCCGTATATTGGCGCAGCAGTAATATCGCCATTTGCAAAAGCAGTGGTACTGCCGGCTCGGCATGCATATTCCCACTCAGCTTCTGTGGGCAGACGATATTTTTTCACGCCTTCCGACTCATTGAGTTTGTTAATAAACAAGTCACAACCATCCCAGGAAATATAAACCGCAGGATAGTCATCACCTTCTCTTATAGTCAATGACTTCAATTCTCTATAGCTACGCCATGGTCTCCTTCCCATCAATTTGAACCATTGGCCCTGAGTAACGACAGTTACGCTGATGTAAAAGGGCTTTGTGAAGGTTACCTTATGATAAATTTCATCATCAAATCTCCCGGGTTCATTCTCAGGACTACCCATCATGAAACTCCCGGACGGTAGCAAGACAAATTTCATCCCTATTGAGTTTGTTAATGATGAGAAAAAAGGTACGTCAATTGACATCGATACTGAATCCCATTTCTTTTCCAGATTGGTGCGATATTCAACTCGTTCTGCAGCCTCGAAGATAGTTCACATGCTCCTTGAAAAGCAAACATGGTCCTATTCATTAAGAACAGATTTTTGCATTAACATTTGGCAATTCGAATAGAAGGGAACATCCGTGTCCCCGAGGACCGATTGAGGGATGTCCTGAAGCTCATTTAAATTTTCCATTGGAACAATGACATTTTTAGCGCCATTTTCAGACAGCATGGAAACCTTATCGACAAAATTAATCGCCCTTTCAATGGCCCCGCCGATGGAAATGTTGCCAAGCACGCCCAGACCGGATTTAAGGTTCTTTTTATAAATCGCAGATAGAACAGCAACGTATACGGCTCCGCCGATCCCGGATGCGATATTGGCCCCCAGTAAATTGGTTATCTGAACTGAAATATCGTAATTTTTTAGAGCGTGTTGCTCACTTAACAGGGCTTTTTCGTTGGCTTTTATATATTGATATGTGTTTTTTACATTTTCTTTTACAGGCGTGCTGGTGATCCCTGAAATATTCAACTTCCCTGAACCGGAAACTACGGCAGCCTCTATGCGAACTAAAGCAAGGCTGCCCGCCTCACTCGTTGCCGTGTAACAGACTCCCGGGGGAATGGGTGTATTTTCAATCAGGCGGGAACCTCTTTCTTCGGGCAGGGAGACAAAGAATTCTTCCTGGCTATCCTTGTCAATGTAGGAGAAATTCGTATCCCAGAATTCCATCCCGCCGATCCGCTTTAATTGCTCTTTTACCCGTCTGCGCATTTCAAGGGCGATGATCAGGTATTCCTTCAAATCCTCTTTGGAAAACTTGCCATCTGGATGTATAAGTTTGATCAAACCTGATACTGTTTTTTTAACCGGCCTGGTATCGCGCTGCCTGAGATGAGCGCCCAAAGCAAAAAAGTCTTCAATTGCATCGGTAAAACTCAATTTCCGCTGAGCTTTCAGACATTCCGAAAAGTAATCCGTGCTAAAACCAAAGTTTTTTGTAAAATGCTTTGGCGCAAATTTTATTACCTCCCAGCCAGGAAGGTAAAAATGGATTCGATCAAGAAAAGCCGTGTCATTGTTAACTTCATCTGCAAGCGGGCTGAAAAGGTGCGAATTTTGAAGCACTGTTTCAACCGGCTGATTAATATTTCCATTGAAAACAATGGATGCACTTCCTGAAATTTCACCGCCGGCGCCAGCCCTTGAAAAAGATCCGAATTCCATATAATCCTTCATAAGCGGAACCGCGCCCCTGTCTTTAAAAAGTTTATCCGTGGCTTCATCAAAAGCAACGGCATCCCATTGACCCACTGCGCCAACCTTTCCTGTCGTTCCATGAACAAACAACTGCGGTACCGTTCCTTGGCCTCCGGAAATCAGTATTGAGTAAGGTGTCAATTCTTTAAAGACATAGGACTTACCGGTTGAGCGCGGCCCCAGTTCAATAAAGTTGAAATTGGCTTCAACAAGTGGAATCAATCGTGAAATCAGAAGCATCTTCAGTCTATCGGTCATGCCTTCAGAAGAAGGTTCATTCCCGGAGCTTCTGAGCAAAACATCTATCCACTCTGTTTTTGTAAAATGTTTT
>JAUYIZ010000211.1 GCA_030688615.1 Desulfobacterales bacterium
GCGTCTTAGCCTACGATGGCCCCTCAAAAACCTGGACCAATACACTGACAAGAGTAATAAACAATAATTCTGGTGGCACTATTACTATAGCGGAGGTTGGACTTGTACTAAATATCGCGGCAATATTTAGCTCAAATAACCAATACATCTTAATAGCTCGCGAAGTACTCGGCGTAACTCAAGACGTGCTGAATGGAGAGCAGTTAACCGTCACACAAGATATTACGTTAGACCTGTCGGCTATTGATTAAAGGGAATAACTCTATGATCAAATACCAGCCAAACTGCCCCATGCTCGCGGCCATGTGCGCCTGGACTGCATTACAGCACGGGCACCATGTCAAGATTGAGATAAGAAAGCTCGATGAGCATACAGATCATGCTCAGGCACAAGCCCTTGTTGATGGTGAGTGGGTCTGGCTTACGGAGTCATGGGATCAAGAGGCGGGTCACTTGTGGGTACATGATTACAAACCCCATTATCCTGATGCGCCAGTGGTGGAGTATTTCAGTTTGCAAAATTGGAATGTCCTGCAGGTAGGGATGTTGAGCGGAAAGTTGAAATGAACGAACTGAGGTCAGCGGCAATCATGCTGGTTATTGCGGCGGTTGCGATAGGATTTCTGATCTGGATGAACTTTTGAGGGCTGAGCTATGACCGAATCTGACTTGATGCATGTCGTTGGAAAGTTTCACGAGAAGATGGACGAGATGTCTAAGACTTTGGATGGCAAATTCAATAGAGTCTACGACACATTAGCGAGTTCTCAAAGAGATTTATCTTTAGAGATCAGCGGGGTAACTGAGTGTTTTCACGGGCACAAGAAAGATTGCCTGGTGGAATTCAAGGTATTGAGAGACAATCAAGGTCAGCACGGTCGGGATATAATCACCATCAAAGAGCGTCATGCACAAGAGGACAAGAAAAGGTGGGACGTGAAGAAGCTCCTTTTTGCTGGCGCGCTATCTGGCGTTGTCGGTTGGATCATATACAAACTGACCGCAATGGATGCAATGCTCAGCAAGATAACAGGGTGAGTGAGATGAAAGCACAAGACCTGATAAAACGCCACGAGGGCTTATCTCTCACGGTGTATATTTGCCCGGCTGGTGCAAGGACTATCGGATATGGCCACAATATCGATTCTCGCGGCCTACCTGCGGTGTTTCGGGAGTATCTTGAGACACATGGGCAAATCACGGATGAAATAGCTGAATTACTGTTAAAGCTGGACATCAAGGATGCTTACGATGACTGTGCGAAACTTTACCCTCGCCTCTGTACGTTTTCGGAAGCCAGACAAGCCGCATTGATAGACTTCCTTTTCAACCTGGGGCTAAACAGGGCTTTCGGTTTTAAGCGTGCCAATGCGGCCATAAACCAAGGAAATTGGCAAGCAGCGGCAGATGAGATGAAAGATAGCACGTGGTATCGGCAGGTGAAAAGCAGGGGCGAGACTATAGTGAAAATGATACGGGAGGGGTAAATATGGGATTGTTAAGTTGGTTTGCCGGAAGCTCAAATCCCGCTGCTTCGGTGGCGGCTGGAGCGGTGTCGGGAGTTTTGGACGGCGTGGGCAAAGCGGCGAACGAAATCCGAGAGGCCATTACCGGCAAGCTAAGCGCCGACGATCAGGCGAGTTTTGAGTTGAAAATGCAAACGCTCACACAGGTCTTGCAAGAGGGCCAACAGGCTATCAATCTTGCCGATGCACAGTCAGGAAGCAATTTTCGGGGCGGATGGAGGCCGGCGATAGGTTGGACTTGTGCGATGGCGCTGTGGTTCTATTACGTTCCTCCCGTGATAATGGCAACAATTCTGTGGACTATCCAAGGCATGGCTATAATCTGGCAAGCAGAAGATGTAAGCAAGGTTATCCTGCCGGCATTTCCCTCAAACATGAACATCCAGGAGATCCTTGGACTGGTTGCAGCATTGCTTGGGTTGGCCGGAATGCGAAGTTGGGATAAGAAGCAAGGCAATTATTAGTTCCACCCCCTGGGCGACATCGGGACCTCCTCCCCGGTGTCGCCTCCTCCTATTTGGGAACCAACAAATTATTTTTGTTACTTGCGTTGGTGCCTGAGCAGTACGGCGTCGCGCACCTGTTTTTTTTCTTGACAACAATATGAGGATTTTGTATCCTTGATGTGCAATGAAACGATTAATAAACTATAATTATAATTTGCTGGTGGGAAAAGCCTCTCAGAAAGAGTCGTTTCATTGCAACCACCAGCAGAGTCAGAGGGCGGTATCCATTTTCGGAGCCGCCCTTTTTTTGTTTCCTGTAGGGGAGGGTAGCAGAGATGCCATTATTAGGATTTAAAAAGCAATTTGCACCAATGGTTGAGGCGGGGACTAAACGACAGACTATTCGAGCAAAAAGACGGGACGGAAGAAATCCGCATCCAGGCGATACGCTCTATTTATATACAGGTCTGCGTACAAAGCAAAGCCGTAAGATAGGTGAAGTAATTTGTATCTCTGTTGAGGAAATTGTCATTACGAATGCTGGCATCAACCTGTCTGGAGTGTGGCTGAATAATCAACAAATGATGAGCATTGTAAGGGCTGATGGCTTTACGTCCTGGGTAGATTTTCGGGCTTTTTTTGAAAAAACACATCATTTTATGGCAATAGGCGATATTGACGGATTTTGGGGTTTATTAATTAAGTGGTGATCAAGCTGATACGATCTGACCGGCTACGAAATCGATAAAGATTATTACGATTTTTTTATCTTGACAAGGAGTTAATAATCGGGTACGGTTTAGCCATGAAAACAATTACATCATATCAAGAATTCTTGGAAAGTAAAAGATGGAAGCATGTATCTGCCGGGAAGGAAGTGAGCAGGTCAGAAATCCATCCCATGCTATTTGATTTTCAGAAAGATGTTGTTTTATGGGCTTTAAGGAAGGGGCGATGTGCTTTGTTCCTTGACACCGGCCTCGGTAAAACATTCTGCCAGTTGGAATGGGGACGGCTTATTGGCGGGCGAGTCCTAATCATCGCTCCTCTATCAGTGGCAAGACAGACCATCAGGGAAGGGACGAAGATCAATGTTCCGGTTAAATTTGTCAGGGATAAATCGGAAATCGTTCCCGGCTTGAATATTACCAACTATGAAATGCTGGACAACTTTGATGCCGATATTGATGCCATAATTCTTGACGAATCCAGCATCTTGAAGTCGATCAGCGGCAAGACTCGAATGAAACTCCTTGGCATGTTTCGATCAGTCCAGTACAAACTGTGTTGCACGGCTACACCGTCGCCGAATGACTTCATCGAACTCGGCAATCACTCTCATTTCCTCGGCATCATGTCCCGCCAGGAAATGCTCTCAACTTTCTTCATTAATGCGAACAAAGAACACACTCAATTTGTAGGCGACACGGCATATACACGCAAGGGGTCCAACAAGGGAGGCCAGGAATGGCGGCTAAAGCACCATGCCGAAGGGAAGTTTTTTGAATGGCTGTCAACCTGGGCGATGGTTATAGACCACCCGTCCAACCTGGGGTATGACGGCAAGGGTTATGATTTGCCGCCCTTAAATATCCATACTCATTTTGTGCAGATTGAAGATTACAAAAGCGATGATTCCCTTTTCTTCATGGGGCTGAAAGGGGTTGGAGATCGGGCGAGGGTGCGCAGGGACGTTGCAGAGGCAAAGCAAGAAAAATTGGCGGAGATAGTATCCGCCGATGAAGGTCAATGGCTGATTTGGTGCGGCTTAAATGATGAAAGCACAGCGGCGAAGGCCATGTTTAACGGCATATCAAGAGAAGTATCCGGGGCCGACCCAATAGAAAAAAAGGTGGAGGCCTTTGAGGATTTCCAGGACGGTAAATATCAGGTGCTAATTTCTAAGCCCAAGATCGCCGGGATGGGCCTCAACATGCAATGTGCAAATAATATGATCTTTTATGGCCTTAACGACTCATGGGAATCATTCTATCAGGCAATCCGCAGAGAGTGGCGATTTGGTCAGACGAAGCCGGTCAATGTTCATGTACTGTTGTCGGAATTGGAAACGGAAATTTTCGAGAATGTCATGAGAAAAGACAAGCAAAACAAGAGACTGAGGATGGAAATGGTGAATATCATGCGGGAATATGAGAAAGGAGAATTGCACGGCCAGGAGACAGTTTACAACGAGTATTGCGAGGATACCGTTAAGACCGAAAACTATACACTTATGCTTGGCGATAGCACCGAGCGGCTCAGGGAAGTTGCTGATAATTCAGTTGATTTATCTGCATATAGCCCGCCTTTCGCGGATTTGTTCGTCTATTCCAATTCAGAACGTGACCTCGGCAACAGCCGGGGGTGGGATGAGTTTTTCAACCATTATGATTTCATAATCAAGGAAGTGCTGAGAGTAACAAAGCCTGGGCGTATTTCGTGTGTTCACACCTCCGATGTCCCGGCGATGGCCAACCGTGATGGATACATCGGCCTTCGGGATTTCCCCGGCAAGGTTATTGATGCACACGCAAAAGCAGGATGGCAGTTTGTCGGGCGATGTTTTGTTCAAAAAAACCCACAAGCCCAAGCGATCCGGGTGAAAAGCAAAGCCCTTCTTTTTGTCCAGATGAAAAAGGATTCCTCTTGTTCCCGGCCTGCACTGATTGACCAAGTTTTGATATTCAAGAAGCCCGGAGAGAACTCGGTTCCGATCACGCCAGTTGACAACAAGGAACTGGATAACGAGAAGTGGATTTCATGGGCGCACGGGATATGGACCGATATTAATGAATCCGACACGCTAAGATATCATGACGCTCGCGCGAAGGATGACGAAAAGCACATTTGTCCTTTACAGTTAGGGACTATCCAACGATGCATCCAACTTTACAGCAATCCCGGCGAAACCTTATTGACGCCATTCATGGGGATAGGTTCAGAGGCATACATGGCCGTCAAGTTAAAACGGAAAGCCATAGGAATCGAATTAAAAAGCAGTTATTTTCGGATTGCCGTGAAAAATATCAGGTCATTAATTGAAACAAACCAACTGCTAATTGATGGGATATGAAACAAATAAACCTCGCCACCAGAGCCAAAATCTCAGCGGCCCATTTATCATATATATTATCTGGCAAACGTCGCCCCTCATGGCGAGTTGCCAAGCGGCTGGCGAATGCGACACGGACCAAGCCGGCCCTGTGGATGGAGGGGACCGTGGCGGATATCAGGGCCGCTCTGGAGCAGCGGGTGAATGGGCAAAGAGTTCGATAGGATTTATAAACCTTTCTTGAAAGGAGTAGATCATGCCAGCAACCTTCGGACGTATGCCGGAACTGTGGAGCCATCAGGAGTTCGCGGACTTCATGATGGCAGAAAAATCACCTGGCTACATTTGCCAGGACTGCGACAAGGCAACAGGCTTGCTCGTCGGCTTTGATCCTCCGATATCGGCCTGCTGCTATGCCGCGGTGAAGCGGGGGGCGCATGAGAAGAGGAATTAACCCCGGGTGGCAAAAGAAAATACTTTACGACCTGGATAACGGCCAAAAGATCGATGAGACGCAATCGTTCTTACCGGGTATCCAGTGGCTGATTCGGGAATTGGTAAAGCGAGGGAAGCCCTATCGTATGTGGAACCTGGGTGCGGGGGTAAGAAGGATCACAACAGACACGGACAGTTGTCCTTGTTGCAAAAGACAACTAGAGGGCGAGCCATGAATAGAGACGAAGCGAAAGTGGTTGGAATTTCAAGCCGCCGCATCAATGAGAATGCGGCCCTGATTGAGAAATATTCCAGGGGAGTCGGGATCATGTGCGGCCTATGCGGATTCGCCCTCGGCATGGTTGCCGGGCTGGTGTTGGCCGCATTGTTAATGCTGTGAGAACGGCCGCCCAAGCGGGAGGGCGGAAAGTCCACAGGGCTCCCATCCCGCACCGCCGAGATTGCCCTCGGCGGGGGAGCCCTTTCAATAAACCTTATGCGGGAGGGATGTCATGGATGCAATTAACGAAAAAGCTTTAGAGGAATTAAGAAAGTACCGTTCCGAGGGCGCACATATGCTGGTGCCGTGTATGGACCAGATCGCGGAGGTAGCGCAAGGGTTCCGCCTGATCGTAACCCCCGTCGTTCTCCGGTCGCACCCGAGAGATAAGGATGTCTATCCTCACGATTCCGGGAATTACGACCAGAAGGCCAACGACTGGCGTAAAACAGCCGGTCAGGGCCAGTACCAGCGCAAAATCGGCCCGGAGACGGAACTGGTCCGGGTCTCAGGGCAGGGCCTGGAAAAATTGGCGCAGCACGTGGCTCTGGTGTGGGACAAACCTCACATCAGGATTGACAAGGAATTCAAGGGGCGGCAACTGTGTGAAATTGCGGGGGCGGTCAGAATGCCTGATGGGTTCAGCTTCTATCGGATGGCGGACGCCTACGGGATGGACCTGGATATTGTCCGGGAACAGTTGGAGGCGCAGTATAAAAAGGACGATCAGAAGTGGCTGATTGACCGGGATCTGCTGCAAAAGAAGGCCAATCAAACCAAGCTGTGCATCTCTGGCGCTCGCAACCGCATCATCCGGAAGATTCTTGGAATAGACGGAACGTACACCGTCGCCTCCCTCGCCAAGCCCTTCATCGCCGTGCGGGTTATCCCGTGGCTCGATATGCGGGACGAATACACCCGCCGCCTGGTGACGGAGATGAACGTCAAGCAGATGGCCATTACCTCGCTTTTTGGCGGGCAGATGCCTGAACAGCAGCAACAAATTACCCACGAAGAGGCTCCTTCGGCGGTAACGTACGAGGCCATACCTGCCGAACAGTGCAGGGGCGATATAGAGGACGCCGAGTACGAACAACCCGCC
>JAUYIZ010000420.1 GCA_030688615.1 Desulfobacterales bacterium
CCGCCGGGCGCAGATAATCCAGGTGCCAGCGGCAGGGTTTTAATTTGCGGAAATGTCGTTGAACACGTGAAAAAACACCTCCGGGTCCAAAAGCGCTGCCCGCGTAGACATAATAGCCCTTGCGTGTCTGTATTTGTCCGAGCTTGCCGACCACCAGGCGTTTTTCATGCCGGCACCGCAGAAGGAGGGCATAGGTGCCGGGATTTTTGGATAAAGCGCGACCGGTATGTTCAAATTTTACACGATCCCTACCTATGTCCACTGCCACTTATTTTTGCAGCAGCCAGCCGAAAAGCTCTTTGGCTTTGGCGGCGGTTTCGGCCGTGGGCATGTTGACCGTGGGATACTGATCCTTCCAGTGAAAGGGACGGCAGGCGTCGATAACGGCCCGCGAATTGGTAAAGTTGCCTTTGGCTTTCTCCCAGGGCGGAATGGAGGGATCCAGGGGGGTCGACCAGGCCGAGCGGATGATATCGATGGATGTGGCCGGGTCCGACCGCGAACACATGGCCCACACCAGCTCCTCCAGGTTGGCCACGTCCACATCATCATCGACCACCACCACGTATTTGCCCGCATAGGCCGCAGACTGGCATTGGGCGGCGATAAAGCCGGCCTGGGAGGCATGTCCCGGGTAGCGCTGCTTGATGGCCACGGCCGTGAGCTGTCGGGAACCGCCGGCTTCGTGGCACCAGACGGCCGTGACATCCGGAATGCCGGCTTTCATCATCTGTTCCCTGAGCAGGGCCGAGCGCATCACGGCACGGTAACGGGCCTGCTCTTCGGGCGGCCGCTGCGGCGGGCAGCCCAGAATGATGGGATCGTTGCGATGATAGATGGCCTTGATGTCCAGCACCGGCTCCTCCCGGCTTTTGCTGCCGTAGTAACCCGTCCATTCGCCGAAAGGGCCTTCCTCGGCCATGTTGCCGGGGGTCACAAATCCTTCCAGGACGATTTCGGCATTGGCCGGAAACGGCAGGCCGGTAAACTGACCCTCCACCACCTGCACGGGACGGCCCCGGTAGGCGCCCACCATGTCGTATTCACAGATGCCGTAAGGCAATTCGGTACAGGCCATTAAAAACGTCAGCGGGTCCCCCCCCGCAACGATACACACGGGCATGGGCTTGTTTTGGGCCATGTATTTGTCCCGGTGGATTCGCCCGTGCTTGCCCGGGGAGATGTAAAAGCCCACCTGGGTGGCATTTTGGATCATCACCCGGTAGGTGCCGATGTTGATCCATTTTTCATCCGGATCGATGGTCACGTTGAAACTGCCGGTGCCGATGTAGCGCCGGCCTTCATCCCGATCGTGCCATACCGGTGTGGGAAATTTGGTGACATCGACGGCATCACCGGTCAGGATGTTTTCCAGGACCGGGCCGTTTTTGACGACTTCGTAGGGTATGGGATTGGCGGACACCTCGTGGAAATGGTCCAGAAAGGCCTGGCTGAGTTCGATTTTATTGAGGTGCGCGGGAAAACCAAGGGTCATATTTTTGCGCTGGCCCCCGAAAAAATTGGTCAGCACCCGAAAGCCCTCCGGCACCCCCGGGATCTGGTCAAAAATCGCAACGGGCGCATTCTCGTCGTGCTGGAGCAGTTCGGCGGCCATGCCGATCTGCTCTTGCCAGTTATAGCCGTTGGCGAGGCGCACTTCGCCCAATTGATCCGCTTGCCGGATCCACTGGCGCAAATCTTCGAATTTGATCTGCGCTTTTTCCTTTTTTGAAGTTACATCGTACATAAACCTCAGCCTCCCTTTTACATGACGTTATTAAGCAGCATATGGCCGAACTTTTCAATAATTCTGGCACGAAGCTCCGGGCTTGTCCCCACGGCCCGGGGAAAGGTGCCCAGGCGTTCATACGGTTTGCAGGCATCGATCAGGCAGCGCGAGTTCGTCTTTTCACCCGGGGCAATCCCCGGATCAAGGGGTGAACTCCAGCAGCGGCGCAGAATGTCGATGGACCGTTCCGGGTCCGAGCGGGTGCAGACCGCCCACATGACCTGGCCGAGATCGGTCGGGTCGATGTCTTCGTCCACCACGATGACGTAGCGTCCGGTAAACGCCCCCATCTGGGTGCCGCACACGGCCGCCAGGGCCTGGCGGGCATGGCCCGGATACAACTGCTTGATGGACACCGCCTTGAGCATGAACAGGGCCCCTTCCGGGTGGCACCACACGCCCTGTATGCCCGGCACCCCGGCCGCTTCCATCTGCTGCCACAGCCGGGCCGAAAACATCCGCGCGCCGATAAAGGCCGAATCCGTGGGGGGCTTGCTGGGCGAACTGGCGGTGATGATCGGGTCGTTGCGGTGCAATATGCTCTTGACCCGGATCACCGGCTCGGGCCGCATGCCGCTGCCGTAGTAGCCCGTGTACTCGCCGAAAGGCCCTTCGTCCCGCCGGTCGTCCGGCCACGCTTCCCCCTCGATGACGATTTCGGCATGGGCCGGGATGGGAAGATTCGTGTACGGCCCGCGGATCACCTCGATGGGCTCGCCCTTGAGACCGCCGGCCAGATCGTATTCCGACACCCCTTCCCGGGAGGAGCTGGATGAAAACATGAACAACAACGGGTCCTGCCCCATGGATATGGCCACCGGGCAGGGTTTGCCCTGGGCCCAGTATTTGCTGCGGTGAAAACCGGCATGCTTGCCCGGGGACGTGTAAAACCCCAGGGTCTGGCCGTCGTGAACCATCACGCGATAGGTCCCCAGATTGACCCACCCGTCGTCCGGGTCCCGGGTGATGGTCACGCTGGCCGTTCCCAGGTAGCGGCCGCCGTCCTCCTCGTGAAATCTGGGCGCCGGAAATTTCAACACGTCCATGTCCCCGCCTTCCTGCACGTTCTCCAGCACGGGCCCGGTGGCCACATATGCAGGCGGGATGCCGGGGGATTTGCTGACCTTTTCAAAAAGCGCCCGGGTAAATTTGAGGGTGTCCGCTTCGGGGGCTATCCCGGCGGTAAGCGCCACCCGGCGGGTGGAAAACAGCAGGCTCGTGATCACGCGGTACCCGGCCGGATAGCCGGTGATGTTGTCAAAGAGCAGCGCCGGGACCACCTCCCGGCCCTTCAGGTTTCTGGATATCTCGGTCAGGGCGCCGATCTCCAGGTTCCAGTCGGCGCCGTCGATACGTCCCAGCTCGCCGAATTCATCCACCAGTTTAAGCCAGTCCCGCAGGTCTTTATAGTACATTTTTCTTTCCTCCTTTACTGATTTACCCTGTCCGACGAATCAATTTCGGTTCTGTCAGGGGAGTATTTTCTTGACTTGCCATTATAATCAGCCTTACAGAATAATGATGGATAATAAACCCCGCTGCGCATGGGCCGGCCCGGACCCCCTTTATATACGATATCACGATACCCAGTGGGGGGTACCCCAGCATGATGACCGGAGGCTCTTTGAATTTCTGATATTAGAAGGTTTTCAAGCCGGCTTAAACTGGCTGACCATTTTAAAAAAACGATCGGATTTTCAAAGGGCGTTTCATCATTTCGACCCTGAAAAAATATCCCGCTACGATAATCGAAAGATCACCGAACTCTTATCAGATCGGACGATCATCCGCAACAGGCTTAAAATTGAAGCCGCAGTACATAACGCAGGGGCATTTCTAACTGTGAAAAGGGAATATAAAACCTTCGATGCCTACATCTGGCAGTTTACCGGAGAAAGGCCGAAAAGTCAGGCCTGGAAAACCCCGGATGAAATTCCTTCCCAGACTGCCGAATCAATTTTGATGAGCAAAGATTTAAAAAAAAGAGGGTTTAAATTCGTCGGACCGGTCATCTGCTATGCTTTTATCCAGGCCGTCGGCATGGTAAACGATCATACCACGGACTGTTTTCGATTTCATGAGCTTTCCAAACCGTTATGACGATAGAATCTGGCCAAGTTTTCAGGTGAACCTCCCAAAAAATACAGGGCAATCAAAACCCAATTTCTCAGGGTGCAACGGACGATGCCTTCTTTTTCCCACCGGCGCGGAGAAGTGTACACTCTGGAAGGGATAATTGCAATTTTTTTCCCGGCCCTTTTGATCCGGCGCATGAACTCCACATCTTCCATGATGGGAAATTCTTTAAATCCGCCCACCTGATGGAAAAAATCCTTTTGAATAAACTGCGCCTGGTCCCCATAAGGAATATGCG
>JAUYIZ010000213.1 GCA_030688615.1 Desulfobacterales bacterium
TGCGGGTTCAACATCATCAGTTCCGGATTCCGGGACTGCCTGAAAACGGTATCCAGGCACAGCGGCTGGGAAGAAAAACGGCGGGCGCCCAAGGCGGACGGCACCAAAGCCTACGGCATCGGCCTGGGATGCGCCGGATTCCCTTCCGGAGCCGGATTTTATTTCAATAAAACCACCTCGGCCCATTCCGCGGTCATCATCAAAGCCGATGAAGGCGGACAAATCAACCTGCTGTCCGGCGCATCGGACATCGGCCAGGGCTCCGACAGCATCCTGTGCCAGATCGCGGCCGAAGTGCTGGGCATTTCCATCGAGGACATCCACGTCATCAGCGCAGATACGCAGCTGACCCCGCCGGACATGGGGACCTACTCGAGCCGGGTGACCGTGGCTGCCGGCAACGCCGCCCTGAAGGCTGCCGGACTGGCCAAGGCGGCAATCTTTCAGGTCGTCGCGGCAAAGATGGAGGCCAACCCGGATGACCTGGTGGCCGAGGATCATAAAATATTCGTTCAGGGAAATCCGGCGGATTTCATCTCGTTTTCCGATGCCCTCGGGCTGTATCAGGCCAAAAACGGCGGCGCCCCGCTGGTGGTCAAAGCCGCCTACAATTCGCCGGACCCCATGTCGCCGACCTATAGTTTCGGCGCTTATGTGTGCGAGCTTGAAGTTGATTTAAAAACAGGCGAGGTGCGGCTGCTCAAGATGACCGTGGCCCATGACTGCGGCCAGCCCTTAAACCCCATGTCCGTGGAAGGGCAGATCGAGGGGAGCATTTCCATGGGGATCGGTTTCACCCTTTCGGAAGAGCTGAAGCTGGAAGGCGGGCAAACCCTGAACCCTTCCTTTCTGGGCTATAAGACCGTTACGGCCCGGCAAATGCCCGAAATCAGCATTCATCATGTGATCACGCAAGACCCCGAAGGGCCCTTCGGCGCCAAGGAAACCGGCGAGGGGTCCACGGCGCCCACCGGACCGGCCATTGCCAACGCCATCTATAACGCCATCGGGGTCCGGTTCAATGAACTGCCCATTACCCGGGAAAACATCCTGAAAGCACTGCAAAAAAAGGAACGAGCGCATGGAAAAGCGGCTGATTGAGCTTTCTGTCAACGGCGAGGTCCATGAGATTGCCGTCAAACCCAACGACACCCTTCTGGACGTTTTGAGAAATACGCTGCACCTGGTGGGAACCAAGGAGGGGTGCAGTTTGGGAGAGTGCGGGGCCTGCACGGTGCTGATGGACGGGAAACCGATCCTGGCATGTCTTTGCCTGGCCACGGATGCGGCCGGCCATCAGATCACCACCATTGAAGGGCTGTCCGACGGCGATGCACTGAGTCCGCTGCAGGAGTCCTTTGTCAACCACGGGGCCGTGCAATGCGGCTTCTGCACCCCCGGGATGATCCTGACCGCCCAGGCGCTGCTGGACACGGAGGAAAGGCCCTCGGCCGACCGGATCAAGGAAGCCATCGCCGGAAATTTTTGCCGCTGCACCGGTTACACGAAAATAATCGAGGCCATCCAGGCCGTGGGAAGGTCATAGAAAATGAATAATATGCGGCTGCCCAAGCTCATCGTATCGGAACCTGCCACCGTCCAGGCGTTATTGGAAATAAAAATGCGGCAACGGGAACACTGTGCGATCCTTGCCGGCGGCACCGATGTCATTCCCCTGTTAAAGCGCCGCAACATCTCAGTTGGCCACTTGATCAACGTCAAGAGAATCCCGGAGTTCAGCCACCTGGAATGGGATGAAGAAACGGGGCTGCGGATCGGTCCGGCCGTGACCCTTCGGACGCTCATGGATCATCCGCTGGTTTCAGGCCCTTACCCCCTGCTGGCGCAGGCGGCCCGATCGGTGGCCTTCAACCAGCTGCGCAACATGGCTACCCTGGGAGGAAACATCTGCCTGGACAACAAATGTACCTATTATAACCAGTCGGACTTCTGGTGGAAGTCCCGGCCCGGTTGTTTTAAGCGCGGCGGAGATGTCTGCTACGTCGTGAAAGGCGCAAAAGGGTGTTTTGCCCTTTCGGCGGCGGACACGGCCGGTGCGCTGATCGCCCTGGGGGCCGAACTTACCGTCCGCAGCGCCGGGCAGGAACGGCGCGTGCCGGTGGAGGATTTTTACACCGGAGACGGCCGCAGGCCGCTTCGGCTGCAGGCAGACGAAGTCCTCACGGACATTCTGATTCCCCCGCCGCTTCCGGGATGGCGGGCGGGATTCCTGAAGAAAAGCCCCGGGGGATCGGGTGACTTTGCCATTGGCACCCTGTCCCTTTGCCTGAAAATGAACGGGGCCGCCGCCGCGGATGCGAGAATCGCCTTAAACGGGGTTTCAACCAAGCCGATCCGGGCCCGAAAAACAGAAAGCTGGCTCGCGGGAAAGGAACTCACGGATCAAACTATAAAAGAGGCTGTCCGCCTGATGTTGAAGGAGGCGGCCCCCCTTTCTCTGATCGGCGCTTCGGCGTTTGTCCGGAGGCGTTTGATCTCGGTCATGTTCACCGACCTGATTGAAACCCTGGCCCCTCAGAGTCCGGCATGACGGTACCAGGACCGGGAACAGATTTTTCGGACGAGGATACAGCCAACGCCTGAAGCGGTTCAATTCTGACTTCCGGCGCCTTAGTACGAGGGAGACCGCCATGGGATTTAAAGACAACCGGACATTTATCGAAAAGCTCGCGCAAACGGGCGATGTAGTCAAAATCACCGGGGAGGTGGACTGGGACCTGCAGGCGGCCGCCATCACCGGGCGTTCCTGTGAGATGAGCGGGCCGTCCTGCTTCTTCGAAAACCTCAAGGACTATCCCGGGGGCGGCAGAATATTCGGCTCGCCTTTGGGAACCTACCGCCGCCTGGCCATTGCCATGGGAATGAGCCCGCAATCTTCCACCGGAAGCATTTTTGAAGAGTTCGAGCGGCGGATTGCCGCACCGGTCAAGCCGGTGGTGGTTCCTGACGGGCCCTGTAAGGAAAACAAAATGTTCGGCGATGCGGTCAACCTGTATGAATTTCCGGTCCCCACCGTGCACGAGGGGGATGGCGGCAGGTACATCGGCACCTGGCATTGCGTGATCACAAAGGACTTTAATTCCGAGTGGACCAACTGGGGCATGCATCGTCTGATGGTTCACGACCAGCGGACGATCTGCGGCTACTTCACACCGGCCAGCCATTTCGCACTCATGTACAATAAATACAAGCAAGCCGGGAAACCCATGCCCGCTGCGGTGGCCATCGGGGTGGACCCGCTGTCCACGGTAACCGCCTGTTCACCTTATCGGATCGGGGAAAATGAGGCCGATTTTGCCGGGGCCTTGAACGGCGAGCCGGTGGAGTTGATCCGTTGCGAGACCAATGACCTGCTGGCGCCGGCCCATGCGGAAATTATTCTCGAGGGGGATATCCTGCCCGACATCCAGCTGCCCGAAGGTCCTTTCGGCGAATTTCCAGGCTACCGCACCCAGGGCTGGGCGCCTCAACCGGTGCTGGTTGTCAAGGCCATAACCTATCGCAGCAACCCGATTATCTGCATGATACCCGAGGGGATCGGCATCACCGACGGCAAGATCGGCGCCTCCCTGGCCGGTGCCATCAGTATCAAAAAACGGCTGCAGCGGCACGGCGTGCCGGTGACGGACGTATACATCTCACCCGAAATGGGTGCCCTGGTGGCCATCATCAGCGTCAAAGAAAGCAGCCGGCGGATCATTGCCGAAATCACCTCGGTCGTGCATGGCCGCCGGGCTTCGGTGCCCAAAGTAATCATTGTGGATGACGATATAGACGTCTTCAACATGAACGAAGTGATGCATGCCTTCGGCACGCGGCTGCATCCTGTGCGCGGGGTGTCGGCAAACCCCGATTGCGAGGGCTGGACCCTGACGCCCTATCTGAGCCCGGAAGAAAGGAACCAGAGCAAGGTGGCCACCGGTGTGTACGATTGCACCTGGCCCGCGGACTGGTCCAGGCAGAGCGACATCCCGGTCCGGATGTCCTTTAAGGCATCCTTCCCCGAGCAATTGCAGCAAAAAGTCCTGGCCGAGTGGAAGCAATACGGGTTTTAACTTTCCGGTGCAAAAGGAATGAGGACCATCATGGCGAAAAAAGAATATCTTACCTTTGTCGAAAAACCGGAAGGCCTGGCCCAGGGTAAGGAGACCGAGCTCTTGATAAAGGATCTGGCCCCCGGCCGGCGCAAATATGACGCCCATTATGTGCGGGCCATCATTTGCCGTAATCCTCAGGACCTGCCGGATGCCGATGTATTATGGCTCCGAGGCTGGGTCGGGGTGCTTTATCCTGAGCCCTGGGCCATCAGGATCCTGCGCGAGGTCGGGCCGTTTCCTTCTCATGACTCCGTCTGAACTTTGAATTTTTACCAATACATCGAATTGCCTTTTAAGGAGATCTCAGTCCATGGCGAAAATGTCCCGCTACACGCCCGGGATGATCGATCAATACAGGGCCCAGGGGTTCTGGAATGACACGAACCTTGCCGACTATTGGGACCGGAACGCAAAACGATACCCCCATGCCGAAGCCATCGTAGATTCAAGGAACCGGCTGACCTGGTCTCAGGCCGGCCAGTGGATCGACCGGCTGGCCCTCGGTTTGCTGGAGCAAGGCCTCAGAAAGGATGACATTGTGGCCTCCCAGCTGCCCAACTGCATCGAACTGTGCCTGCTCAGGGTCGCCTGCGAAAAAACCGGCATCATGTTCCTGCCGGCCATGCCCAACCTGCGGCGCAACGAGATGGAATACATACTGGGCCGCTGCGGCGCCAAGGCCATGGTGATCCCCTGGACGGCCGGGAAGATAAATTACTTCGACGCCTTGCAAAAAATGCGCCCCCGGCTGCCCGAGCTGGAGCATATTTTCGTGGTGGGGGACCGGGTGCCGCCCGGGACGATTTCCATGGATCAAATCCTGGCCCAACCTTTAACCGGCAGGCAGTTTCCCGGGTATCCGGATCAGACCAAGTGCCCGCCCACGGAAATTTTTCTGCTGCTGCATACCACCGGGAGCACGGGTTTTCCCAAGCTGGTGGAATACCCCATCTGCAGCCGCGTCTGTTCCAATAAAGATCAGATAAAAGTTTTCCGGCTGACCCGCAACGATACGGTGGCCATCCTGGGCCCTGCTCTGGCCGGCCCCAACAACGTTCCCAACTTTACCGCGCCGGAGGTGGGGGCCAAGATTGCCATCCTCGACCATTTCTCCCCCGAAGGCGCCTTACAGCTCATCGCCGAGGAAAAGGTGACCTTTGTCAGTGCGGTCCCGGCCCAGCTGACACTGATGCTGGAGCATCCCATGCTTTCGGATTACGATCTGAGCTCGGTCCGTTACTGGTATTCCGTCGGCGCTTCCCTGCCTGACAAACTGGGGTCCGATATTGAAGAAAAGATCGGAGGGGTTGCCATTGTCGGTTATGGATTGACCGACTGGGGCGGTATGACCCTGACACCGCCGGAACTGCCCCGCAAAATCCGTCTGGCCTCGGCCGGCAAGCCCATCTGGGGTTCGCAAATCAAGGTCGTTGACGACGACGGCCGGGAAGTTGCCCGGGGAGAGGCGGGTGAAGTGTGGGGCAAGGGGCCTTGCTGCGTCTCCGGTTATTTCAACGATCCGGAAGCGACACGACAGGCCTGGACCGAGGACGGCTGGTTCAGGACCGGGGACCTGGGAAGAATTGACGAAAGAGGGTTTCTGGCGATTGTGGGGCGGAAAAAGGACATGATCATCCGCGGCGGATCCAACATCTATCCGGTGGAAATAGAAAATCTTCTGCTGACCCATCCCAGGATCCTGCACGTGGCCATCGTCAAGATGCCGGATCCGGTCATGGGCGAAAAAGCCTGTGCCTACGTGGTCCCCAGGCCGGGCCGGACCATCACCTTCGCGGAAATGACCGCCTTTTTGAAAGACAAGGAAATCGCGGACTACAAGCTGCCGGAAAGGCTGGAGGTGGTGGACAGCCTGCCCATGGCCGGCGGGGGCCAGAAGGTGGACAAGAAGATCCTGGAGAAGGATATCGAAGCCAAGCTGCTTTAATCAGATCAAACAGGGGAGGTAAAATTCATGCAGACCAGAACCATCGACACCGATGTGCTCGTGATCGGGGGGGGGCTGGCAGGATGCTGGGCCGCTATCCGGGCCAGGGAACTGACCGATCGCGTCACACTCATCGACAAGGCCATGGTAGCCCGCAGCGGCGCCAGCACGTTCACCAACAGCATGCTGGCGCCCACGCCGGAAGGTGCGCTGGAACAGTGGCGCACCGAGATCGTCGAAGCCGGAGAGTACCTCAACGACCAGCAATGGGTTGATATTTTACTGACCGAGCAGCCCCTGAGAATCCGGCAGATGGCCGGATGGGGCGTCCCCTTCGAGCGGGATACCCAGGGGAATTTTCGCACCACGCCGGGACGGGGCCACAAGAACACGCGGATGATCATGTGCAACGGCCACCGCTTGATGGACGTCATGAAACAGCAGGTGCTCGACCGCGGGGTGCAGCTGCTGCCGCGGATCATGATGCTGGACCTGCTGACTTCCGACGGCCTGCATCCCACCGCCGGGCGCATCATCGGCGCGGCGGGGCTGCACGGGCGGGATGGAGACCTGGTGGTCTGCCGGGCCAAAGCAGTGGTGATCACCAGCGGGGTTATGGATTCCAAGCTGCGTCTGTTATACATTAACAATCTCACCGGAGACGGGCCGGCCATGGCCTACCGGGCCGGCGCCGAACTGCTGGGAATGGAATTCTGCATGGTCTCCAAGATAACCCGCTATGAGGGCAAATACTACGGTGGCGGCTCCAGCCTGCTGCAGGGTTTCGGGGCACGTTTCATCAACCGCCTGGGCGAGGAGTTTATCGGCAAATATGACCCGGAACTCAAAAACCGCGCCCGGGTCAGTTATTTGTGCCAGGCGTTTGCCAAAGAGCATTACGAGGGTCGGGGACCTGTCTATCTGGACATGACGTCGTTTTCTGACGAAGACGCCGCCACCGTCAAAAAAATGCTCTCCAGCCAGTTCCGTCCCCTGGCCAAGGCCGGCATCGATCCCCAAAAACACCCCCTCGTCATCGACCCGGTCGTTTCCATCGGCACACCTAGCGGCCAGGGGGGCATCCGGGTTGACACGGATTGTCGATCCACGATCCCCGGCTTGCTGGCCGGCGGCGCAGCCGCCCGCAACATGGTCCACGGCACGTACACCGTGGGGGGGATCAACCTGGCCTTTTGCAACGTGTCGGGCTACCGGGCCGGTGAGAACGCGGCCAAAACAGCACGGGAAAGCGCTCTGGAAACACCCAGGGCCGACCAGCTCAAAGCCCTGGAGCAGAATTTCTTCGCCCCGTTACACCGCTCCGGGGGCGTCAGCACCGGGGAAGCCCTGGATCAGTTCCATAAAATATCCATTCCGGCCCCCGTGAGTTTGTTTAAAAATGAAGCCCGGCTCAAAAAAGCGCTCCTGAAATTACAGGCGCTGGCACTGGATTTAAACCGGCTTTGCGCCCGGGACATCCACGATCTGGTCCGGGCCAAGGAAATTGAGAACCTGGTTCCCCTGGCCCGCCTGGTTTTCACCGCGGCCCTGGCGCGCACCGAAAGCCGGGACACCCATTACCGGGAAGATTACCCCTTCCGGGATGATGTCAACTGGCTGAAGTGGATCATCCTTCAACGGGCAGGCGACGACGACATCCGCCTGCGGCTGGAACCGGTGCCCCTGGAACAGTACCCGGTGCAGCCTGCCCAACGACGCCGGATACCCTATCCGGTCCAATATACGTTAGGAGAAAAACATAATGAGTATTAAACACATCAGCAAAGAGCGCTGCACCGGCTGCGGCATATGCCTGGACAGTTGTCCCACCGATGTCATCCGGCTCGACCAGGATCAGCGCGCCATCATCGCTTATCCGGATGACTGTCAAACATGTTTTCTCTGCGAGGAGGATTGTCCGGAAAACGCCATTGAAGTTGCTCCCGAAATCCTCGCAGCGCCGACGCCCTACTAAAGGAATGGTTATGAACGAACATAAAATATTTTCCTCCATCGACGCCGTTCAGGAGCAGCTTTCCTCGCACCGGTACATCAGCGATCAATTATTGTCCACGATCCTTTATCTGTCCTATCATCTGCACAAACCCGTATTTTTAGAAGGAGAGCCGGGGGTGGGGAAAACGGAAGTCGCACTGGTCCTTTCGGAAATCCTCTCCACCCGGCTCATCCGCCTTCAATGCTATGAAGGACTGGACGTCAATTCCGCCCTGTACGAATGGAATTATCCCAAACAACTGCTGCGCATCAAGATGGATGAACAATGTCAATTGTCCCCGGATGAAATGGGCAGTGTAATTTACAGCGAACCTTATTTAATCAAGCGGCCGCTGCTGGACGCCATCCAGAGTGCTCAGGACAGCGCACCGGTTTTGTTAATCGATGAACTGGATCGGGCCGACGAGGAATTTGAGGCCTTTTTACTTGAGATTCTATCGGATTTTCAGGTGTCCATCCCCGAAATCGGCACGTTAAAGGCCACCAAAAAACCCATGGTGCTGATCACTTCCAACCGCACCCGGGAAATTCATGACGCCCTCAAACGCCGCTGCCTTTATCACTGGATCGATTATCCTGATTTTAAAAAAGAAATAGAGATTATCCGCACGAGGGTGCCGAATATTGAGGAGTCCCTTGCCCACCAGATCGCCATTTTTATGCAGAACATCCGCAAGGAAGATTTCATGAAAAAACCGGGCATATCCGAAACCCTGGACTGGGCCGAGGCGCTGATAAAACTTAACCGCAGGACGATAGACGATCAGGCGGTCGAGCAGACCCTGGGCTGCATACTGAAATATCGTGAGGACATAGAAAAATTCAAAACAAATCTCTGGGCCGATGATCAAAAACGGCTGCAGCTTCTGTCATCCCTATCAGAATAGTATGCCCGTGGAAAGAACCGACAAATTTTACAGGCCCGAAACCGGATTGATAGAAAATATCTCTTGTTTTTCCGGACTATTAAGAGATAACGGCGTGTCCGTTTCCCTGCCGGGCGTGCTGGACGCGGTTGCGGGCCTGCCCCTGATTGACATTTTCAGCATGCAGGATTTCCGTAATCTTTTGAGGTTGACCCTGGTCTCTCGCCGGGAAGATATTGCCAGGTTCCATCAGCTCTTTTATGCCTATTGGCTCCCGAATGATCCGAACCTTCTGCCGCCCCCTCTCGAAGACCCCGCCGGTGATGAAGAAGATCAGCGGGCGGCCGTTCCCGGCCTCATGGAAATTATAACCGATTCCGACAAAGCAGGAGGCGATAAGACCGAAACTTCCCGGGATTGGGCCCTGCGCTACAGCCCGGATTCCATCACCCGCGAGGAAGAAATCAATGTCCTCCAGTTTGCATCCTCCAAGGCCCTGTATGATTCCATTTATCAGCTGCTTCAGCCCCTGGCGAACCGGATGAGCCGGCGGTTTCAATACTCGGTGCGGGGCAAAGATATTTTTTTGCGCAGGCTGCTGCGCAAGAACATGCAGTTCGGCGGCGAGCTTATTCTCCTGGACTATAAAAAGAAGAAACAAAAAAAACGCCGGCTGATCTTTTTTTGCGACGTAAGCGGTTCGATGGATATCTACAATCTTATGATTTTACAATTTGTCCATGCCCTCAAACGTATCGACCGCCGGACTGAAATATTTTTTTTCTCAACCTCCCTTTCGGACCGCATGAATCTTTTCAAAATGGATGATTTCGATTTTTTCCTGGCCCATCTGCCCGCTTTCATAACGGACTGGGGCGGCGGGACCCGGCTGGGGCACTGCCTGAAGCAATTTAATGAAAGATACGGCCGGCAGCTGCTTTCCAGCAAGGCAATCGTGATGATTTTCAGTGACGGCTGGGACCGGGGCGAGATTGACCTGCTCGAATCGCAAATGGCTTTTCTTAAAAAAAAATCTCATAAAATTATTTGGTTAAACCCGCTGCTGGGCACCAAGGGGTACCGGCCCCTGTGCCAGGGGATGAGCACGGCGCTTCCCTATGTGGATTATTTTCTGCCCATAAGAACCCTGCAGGATCTGCATGGGTTGAGCCGGACCTTAAAACAGACGCTGTAGTCAGGGTAAAAAAGGAGGGTAGCATGACCATTGACGTGGATTATATGAAAGTTGCCGACGATGCAATAAAGAGAATCAGAAACGGCGCCTTTCTGACCGTTAAGGCCGGCCGGGCGCTTAACACCATGGCCATCGGCTGGGCGACGTTCGGGTATGTTTGGAAACATCCGGTCATGATGGTGACGGTCCGTTCCATACGCCACACATTTGCCATTATCGACCAGGCGCCGGACTTTACCGTGACCATTCCCCTGACGGACATGAAAAAGGAGATCGCCTATTGCGGCAGCAAGTCCGGCCGGGACGTGGACAAGTTCAAGGCCTGCAACCTTGAAACGGCCGCGGCCCAAAAGGTGTCGTCACCGGTCATCAAGACCCCGGGACTTTATTTTGAGTGTAAAATCGTTTATAAATCAGCCATGGATCCGGCAAACCTGATCGCCGAATACGAAAGTCTTTATCCTAAAAAAGATTTCCACACGCTGTATTTCGGTGAGCTGCAGGCATGCTATAAGACGGGGTGATTTCAAAAGCAGATGCGTTAATGTATGAGCAGAAAAAAATGCATAAGAAAGTAAGTGTCCTCGCTTGAGCCCATGAGGCGAGACCTTTGCGAAACACCCCCTTTCGCCCAATTTCGGCGTCAGGCTCAAATTTTAATCCTCAAAATACTCAATGTATTCCTGTGGTTAAAATTTTCGCCTTCCTTGAACTTGAACGAAATCGAGCTTTTTTCAAAGGTCTCGAGGCACGAATGATGAAAGTGCTTCTCATCCAGCCACCCATTGAAGATTTTTATACCACCTCCATCCGGTTGTACCCTCTGGGCCTGCTGTATGCTGCCAGGGCCTTCCAGCAGGCCGGCTGCAGCGTCGGCGTCCTGGATTGTCTTTCTCCTTTGAAAAAAAGAAAACTGCCCCTGCCGGATTTTTTCAGGTATCTGGACCCGTTTTTAAAGGAAAACCCGCTGATGTTCAAAGGTTACTACCGGTTCGGCATGTCCGATGCGGAGACCCTCCGGGCCATTAAGTCTTTCGCACCCGACAGCGTGGGCATTTCCTCCCAGTTTACCGCCTACTTTAAGAACGTGGCGGACCTGGCGCGCCTCATTCACCAAGAAATTAAAGTCCCCGTGTTTATCGGCGGGAACCACGCCACCGTGTTTGAGGCGCAAATCAGAAAGAAAACCCCGGAAATTGACTTCGTGCTCCCCGGCCCGGCCGAGCACGGGGTGTGCGGATTTACAAGCCTTCTGGAGGGGAAATCCGATCCCGGGGCGGTTTCTTTGGACTGGAAAAAGTTTTTGCCGGCCCACGAACTTCTGGCCGGGGACCGTTATAAAATCGGAAAACGAAACTACGTTTCCTTAACGGCCAGCCGGGGATGTCCCTATGGCTGCGAATTCTGCAGCGTGCACGCCATGTTCGGACGGCAGATGGACTATCGCAGCGTGGACCATGTGCTGCAGGAAATCCGCTGGAATTACGAACACAAAGGCGCAAGAATTTTTAATTTTGAAGATGACAACCTTTCATTTGACCGGGCCTGGTTTGCAGACCTGTTAACCGCTCTCATCCATGACCCGCTCCTGCGGGAAATAGAGCTGACTGCCATGAACGGCCTCTGCCATGTAACCCTGGATGAAGACCTGCTGCCTTTGATGTATCAGGCCGGATTCAGGCAGCTCAACCTGGCCTTTGTCACCCGGGACGCAAACTTACGGCGGCAGTATCAGCGGCCCCGGCATCGCCGGAATTTTGAAAACCTCGTTGCAGCGGCCGCACGGCTGGGATTTTTCATCACCATCTACGTCATTATCGGCCTTCCGTCCCAGACCTACGCCGAGGTTAAAGACAGTATCGACTACCTGCTGGGGCTGGGAGTTTTGGTGGGTCCGTCCATATTTTATCTGCCGCCCGGAAGCCCCCTTTACCCAAAACTTCATGTTTCGGACGACATTCTGAATAACTGGAATTTATACCGGTCATCTGCCTTTGCGATAGAAACCGCGCATCTGGCCCGGGCGGACCTGGTGGATCTATTTACCTATGTGCGGCGAAAAAACCTGGAAAGAAAGTCAGGACATGATTAAAATCACCCCGTCCATCGTCATCCAGGACCAGGAAATTTCCGAAACGTTCGTCTGCGCGTCAGGCCCGGGCGGCCAGAACGTCAACAAGGTAGCCACCGCGGTTCAGCTTCGTTTTGACGTCCAACGCTCGCCCGGCCTGCCCGCAGCGGTCAAGCTGCGCCTCAGGCAGCAAAACGCCGGCCAGATGACCGAAGGGGGCGTTCTCCTGCTCCGGGCCCAACGGTTCCGCTCCCAGCTGCAGAACCGCCAGGATGCGCGGCAGCGGCTCGCCAGCCTGATCCGGCGGGCAGCCCGTCCCCTGAAAAGAAGAAAGAAAACCCGGCCCACCATTGCCTCCAGAGAGCGCAGGCTGGAGGGCAAACGGCACCGGTCCCGTATCAAGCAAGGGCGCAAAACCCTTCCGGAAGGCAACTGACGGCCGGTCTTCTGATTAAAATTATTCGATCCCCACTTAACAAAGATATCAATAGTGATACTATATAGCCATGGTAAAAAAGGAAAAGCCAAAGCATACCAGGTAAGACAGGTGCCTTTGGCTATCGAGAAGCTGGAGGTTGGCCGTGGCTCTAAAAAATGATCGTTATACATACCGTGTAACCTGGTCTGAAGATGATAATGAATATGTAGGTTTGTGTGCGGAATTTCCCAGCTTAAGTTGGCTGTCTTCTACCCCGGAAGCGGCTCTGAAAGGTATCCGCAAAATGGTTGCCGACGTCGTAAAAGACATGGGTAAAACCGGAGAGACTATACCGGAACCTATCGCTTGCAGGTCTTATAGTGGCAAGTTTATGGTCCGCGTACCGCCGGATGTCCATCGGAAAATTGCTATTCAAGCCGCTGAATCCGGTGTAAGCCTTAATCGAATTGCCGTTTGACGGAAAACAGCTACGTGATCAATATGAAAAACTGTGCCGGTCTAAGACCTAAGCTTGACACATAGCCCTTACAGCGCTTTGACCCGATGAAACAGCGACGATTTTCTGACCAACAATTATATACCTTGCGCAATCATATCCCCATGGAGGTGGTCATAGAAAAAATCCTTTGTATTCCTTCAAGAATAACCCAAGGCAGCTTGCGCTTCCAATGTCCTTTGTGCAATAAGTTTAATACCGCTGTTAATCCCCCCACCAATCTGGCCAGGTGCTTTGCTTGTGAGGCCAACTTTAATCCCATCGATATGGTCATTGCCGTGCAACATACCAGCTTTGTCGAGGCCGTAACCTTTCTTGAGAACTACCAAACGATCCCATCCCCTGATCAAAAACAGGGCCATAAAAAGGATCGACCCGGTCCTGCCCCGGCCGAGTCGGCCTGGAATCGATCAGGTGAAAAGCCGGTTGCTATCGGTAATATTTTATCCGGGCTGATGGACAAAACAGATACACATAGTCCTGAGCTATGCAAACTCGGACTTTTCTCCCAAAACACTCCATTGGCACAGCGCATCATCAAACTGGAGCAGGATGTTCATCTGTTGTCTGAGCAACTGCACCAGATCAAAAGCATCATTTGTAGTCAAAAATAATCAACTGCCAACGGCGTTTTGCCGGCGGGGTATCTGCATTTTAATTTCGCTCAGCGGCGGGGTAAATTTATTTTCTTATGGGCGGGGTTGGCTTCTCTAAAACTCAATTCTTGTAAACCAAATACCTTAAAGCGCTGTGAACAAACGGATCAGTTTATCTGAAAGAAAGCGGGTTAATTTATCTGAGCGCTATAGATTTATCAGCTTAAAACGAACTTCAGTTATTTTTAGATTGACAATCAGTTGATAATATGTCAGATAAAATTATATCTGTTTGCCAGACCATCTTTATAGATGTTGTTAATAATAAACATACTTAATTCTATAATACAACACTTTTTTTCTTTTGACGGCATTTTCAAGTCCATATAAGTTTTAATCGTATTATTTTATTTGTAATATTAGTATCTTAGAAAATTTTAAAAAAAGTAATATGCGGCGAAATATCCTCATATTGGAGATAGGCTGCATTTTAGCGGTATTTCATATTTCAATATGAAGCCAGTGTAGCCGCTAAGAGATTGGATTATTGTTATTTTTTAATTTTCTGGCTGCAATTTGCCGCAATTAATTACGGCCATTAGGCCGTCTAATCTATGTTCGGCTGAAAATAATCATGACAAAGAGAACCTCGTCTGTTATATTAAAAATATGAGTTCAATAAATCAAATATTACAAGATGCCATTCATTTACCGGAAGATCAGAGGCTTACTCTCGTCCATAGACTTCTAATGCTTTGCGAGCCTCATGCTTCAAAAGATGTAACGCATGCTTGGGACGTAGAAATCCGCGATCGCATTGCACGTTATGAGCGGGGAGAAGCGCGTTCACGTCCAGCCGGTGAAGTTCTGTCCGATTTAGACCGTCGGTTGAAACCATGACCCTTGAATTCCTCGAGGAGGCGGAACAGGAACTCTTTGAAGCAGCGCTTTGGTACGAATCCAAAGAAGCCGGACTGGGGAGACGCTTTCGAGATGAAATCGCCCATGTACTTGATCGTATCGTTGAGGATCCACTGCTTTGGAGAGAACGAACGGGTGGCTACCGACGAGCCAATTGTCCCGTCTTTCCGTATTATATCCCATTTTTTATCCGAGGGAATAAAATCATTATAGCGGCCGTTGCTCACGACCGCCGCAAACCTGGTTACTGGAAGTCACGCGCCCAATCATAGAGTTGCCGAACCTGTCGCTTAAGGGGACCGGGAAAAGGCGGTGCCTTTTTGAAAGATTAATCTTGGCGATATTTTGTCCATTTTCATAGGCATGAGGTTCACGTTTCCCGGCCCCTTAGTGCTTTTCGTTATGTTTATCAAGAAAGGAGGAAAATCGTGAGCTTTGATAAAAAGTATTTGGTTTGGGCATTAGGTTATGCGGCTATTGGGATGTGTTTAGGTATCTTTATGGCGGCATCGCATAATCACGTGCAAGCATCTACACATTCCCACGTACTCCTGGTCGGTTTTGTCATTTCGCTCATTTACGGAGTCATTCACAAGTTATGGCTCGGTGAGAAGACACCCGGCCTTGCGAAAATACAATTCATCGTGCATCAAGCGGGTGCTGTGACGATTTTTATTGGTCTATTTCTGTTATACGGCAAGGTTGTTCCCGAGGCACAGCTTGACCCAATTCTTGCCATTGCGTCGATAACTGTTCTGTTAGGTGTTTTGATAATGCTGTACATGGTGCTCAAGACAAATGCCGTGAAAACATAACAAGTCGGCTACAACTGATCGCAGGGGCCGTGCCGTTTAAAATCTTTTTTGAGCTTAATAAGGTATCTACTTTTAACCGTTTTTTAGGATAGACCCTGCGCCAGGTGATCCTCAACGTTAGGTGAGCCCATCAATGGCACGACCGAAGGAGGTGACATGGCTTTCTGCAACAAATGTGGTCAGTCAATACCGGAAGATCATCAATTTTGTTCGGCTTGCAGTGAGGAGGTAATAAAAGAATCTATCAAGCAAACAGAAAAAGAAATCAAAGGTACTAACGATTCACTTCAATAGATGGCTGAGAGTTGATGATGATTTCTGCCAGCATATTTTTTATTGACATCTATCTCATTTTGAGATAGATTCCTTACATGCACATAATCACCCGAAAGCGCTTGATTGAATTTACTAAAAAGCATCCTGATTGTTCTTCTGCGATTGAATCCTGGTATAGGATAGTAAAACGTACTGATTTTAATTCATTTGTTGAACTCCGCCAAGCATTTCCGGGAGCTGATAAGGTCGACAATTTAACGGTTTTCAATATTGGTGGAAACAAGGCCCGTTTAATTGCTGCAATACACTACAACACGCGACGGATTTATATTCGGCATGTTCTTACTCATAAGGAATATGATCGAGGATATTGGAGGAAATAATGAATACTCAGCTTAAAGAAATTGCCAAAGTTTGGCCGAACATACAGAGTGTATTTTCTGTGCCGCACAATGAAAAAGATTATAATAACTTGGTCAATCTTCTTGACAGTCTTATTGATGAGGTGGGTAACAATGAGTCTCACCCCTTATCTTCATTGATGGAGACGATTGGAAGCCTGATCGAAACCTATGAATCCCAAAATTACCCCGATATAGAGGGGGATCCGATAAATGCCCTTAAGGCCTTGATGAAAGAACATGGTCTTAAGCAATCAGACCTGCCCGAGATCGGGAGCCAGGGGGTAGTGTCGGAAATTATATCTGGCAAGCGTCAGCTCAATGTTCGCCAACTTAAGCTTCTCAGCGAGCGTTTTAAAGTTTCTCCTGTAGTGTTTGTATGATTGAACTGTTTTACTTGAACGATGCCATGCAGCGGATGGCTGCCTTCCATAA
>JAUYIZ010000008.1 GCA_030688615.1 Desulfobacterales bacterium
AACAACCTTTACAACACCCATTTTATTTTTTTAAAAAAGACCCATTTGAATCACCTGCTCGCTTCTCTTGCCTGGGGGCTGATAACGATTTCCCTGATGCTGTTCATTTCCCTGAATGTCATCCGCTTGTTCAACCATCTCGCCGTTTCCGTCATGGTTACCGCCTCGGTCTTTTACCTGGTTTTCAGGTACGTAAAAGACCAGTTTTTCAATCTCGTCAAATCCATCGGCACCGCCTGCATGCTCAGCGGCCTTTTGCTTATCATCCATAACGATGTTTTTGTTTTATTTCAGCAGAACGTGCCGCTGATACTCTGGGCATCGCTTACGGCCGCCGCAACGATCCTGGCAGGCAGGTTTTTGATGGTCCATTTTTTCTTGAACAGGGTTTTCAAACGCCGTTTCAGGCGCCAGCTGCTGATCGTTGGCTCAAACGATGAAGCCAAATCGATTCTTTCCCACATCGTGGCCTACAACGCGCCCTACTGGATTGCCGGCGTGGTGGGCGAGTGCGGCATTCAGGCTTCCGCCAGTAAAGAATGCCTGGGCTCCATAGCGGATTTAGCGCGCATCGCGCAGCAGAACCGCACCGACGAACTTATCGTGACCAATGAGGATATGGACAAAAAAACGCTGATATCGCTGCTCGATTACTGCACATCCCAGGGAATGACCGTCTGGTTTCCGCCCAAAATGATGCCGATCATCGATATCAAGCTGTACCCGGCCACGTTCTGCGGGCTTTCAATGATCCGGTTGTGCTCTCAGAAAAACAACTGGCTGTATGAAAAATGCAAGCATGCCATGGACGCCTTGCTGGCGCTCCCCCTGGCCGTAATGCTCTTGCCGATTTTTCTTCTGATCGGGTCAGCTGTTAAATTAAGTTCCAAAGGCCCCATCTTCTACCGGGCCAGGGCAATCGGTAAAAACGGCAAAGAATTTATGCTCTACAAGTTCCGCACGATGGTGCTGAACAGCAGCCCGGACATCCATAAGCAATATGTCACCCGGTTGATCAACGGCGAAATTAAAAAATCAGAGACAAACGGCGCCCCTCTGAAAATCACCAACGATCCGAGAATAACACGCGTCGGCAAGATTCTTAGAAAGCTCAGTTTAGATGAACTGCCGCAGTTTTTCAATGTTCTGAAAGGGGAAATGAGTCTGGTGGGACCCCGCCCTTGTCTTCCCTACGAATTCGATGTTTATAAAGACTGGCATAAAAAACGCACCGGCGTCCGCCCCGGCATTTCAGGGCTCTGGCAGGTGGTTGGAAGAAGCGAGGTAACTTTCGACGATATGATACTGCTGGATCTGTATTATATCTACAATCGAAATCTCCTGATGGATGTGATGATTCTTTGCAAAACCGTCTTGGTTGTTATCAGAAGCCGGGGGGCCTATTAAGAAGATAACCTGAAAGCATTGCGCAGCGCCGGGGAGCGACCCGAGCGTGCGCGGGGATGATCCCAATATGATGGCTGTATCTCAGGATACGGCTTTTTTTTTAATATGATCTTCTGCGCGGTTTACGAGATTTCTTTTTGCCGCCCGGGTCCGCCGGATTGACCTTGATATTTTTTCCGTTCATGAAATTTCCATTCAAGGCCTTTATGGCCTGATCAGCTTCTGAATTACTCGGCATTTCCACAAAACCGAATCCCTTCGACTGGTCGGAAAAGTGGTCCTTAATTATTTTAACGCTGTCAACTTTGCCGAATTCCGTGAACATGACTTTTAAGTCATCCTCTTTTACCCCGGGGGACAGATTGCCAACATATATATTCATATATATTATATCCTTTTCATAATGAGCTATAAAAAAAAGAGGGCATTCCACTATCTTTGAAAGGAACGCCCTCAATTTTCAGAAGCTGATTGTTACACTACAGTAACGTTTAGCGCTGCAAGGCCTTTTTGTCCCTGCTCCACATCAAACGTAACCCGGTCACCGTCATTGAGGGATTTAAAACCGGCTGCGTTGATTGCTGAATGATGCACAAAAACATCCGGTCCGTCTTCTTGCTCAATAAATCCGAACCCTTTACTGTCGTTAAACCACTTAACAGTTCCATTGATCATAATAACATCCTCCTTTCTTAGATTTTTTCAACGTCTTGCACTGGAGGATGTCAAATGAATATGTCCTTCGCCTTCAGGATAAAACTGCCTTGCCCTATGCGGTCAAGACCTAATGAATGCGTAAAAATAACCCTTCCTGAATGAAAAAGCAAGCTAATTATTTAAAAAAACAAAAAAAATTTACACCCGAGTTCCAACGTGATATTTTGATCAACATCCAAAAAGATTTTCCGGCATGGGGATTTCAGATCATTATGGACGGGAGGGCATGTGATGAGCAATGAAGCAGCATTGACAAATGACCGTAAAATGACCGGCGTTTTTGAGCGCTTTCTATCCGTCTGGGTCATCCTGTGCATCATCGCCGGGATCCTGCTGGGCAAAATAACACCCGGGGTGTCGCAGTATCTCGACGGCCTGGCCATCTACGTGAATGGCGCGCCGGTAGTATCCATCCCGATTGCCATATGCCTTTTTTTCATGATGTACCCCATCATGGTGAAAATCGACTTCGGGGAAGTCATTAAAGCGGGGAAAAGCGGCAAACCGGTATTTTTGACCCTGTTTATCAACTGGGCGGTCAAGCCGTTTACCATGTACGGCATCGCGGTGCTTTTCCTCGGGACCATTTTTTACGAATTGATCGGTCCGGCAGCCGTTGACCATGTGAAAATGCCTTTCGGGCTGGACCTGCCGGCCGGCGCCGCTCACGGGGCCGGCACCGTGGTGCTGGTGGACGGCATCAAGATGCTGCAGGTGCCCGTGTGGCGCAGCTACCTGGCCGGGTGCATTTTGCTCGGCATTGCACCGTGCACGGCCATGGTCCTGGTCTGGGGCTATCTTTCACGGGGCAATGACGGGCTCACCCTGGTGATGGTGGCCATCAATTCTCTGACGATGCTGCTGCTCTATGGATTGTTAGGGGGTTTTCTGCTGGGCGTCGGCCGCCTGCCCGTGCCCTGGCAGGCGCTGTTGCTTTCCATCGGGATCTATGTCGCGCTGCCGCTGGCTGCCGGGTATCTTTCCCGCAAACTGATTATCTCCGCCAGAGGGGAGCGGTGGTTTAGAGAAAACTTCCTGCATGTGCTCACGCCCGTGACCATCATCGCCCTGCTGGTCACCCTGGTGCTGCTTTTTTCCTTTAAAGGCGAGGTCATCGTCAGCAATCCCCTGACCATCCTGTGGATCGCCATCCCGCTGTTCCTTCAGACCCTGCTCATCTTCGGGCTCGGCTATCTTCTGGCGCGCCTGCTCAAGCTGCGCTACGCGGATGCGGCGCCGGCGGCCCTGATCGGCGCCTCCAATCATTTTGAAGTGGCCATCGCCACATCCACCATGCTCTTCGGGCTGTCATCGGGCGCCGCCCTGGCAACCGTGGTGGGCGTTTTGATCGAGGTGCCGGTGATGCTGCTGCTGGTTAAAATCTGCCTGAAGACTTCCCGCTGGTTTACGGCCGAAACGGACGGCGCAGTCCCGGAATAGGGCCGGCATGCCGTGCCCGGCCCCCGCATTCCCGCACCTCGCATTTGAATGCATTTGAATGCTTGACTTCCATTTTATTTGCTTATATATATTTTTGGTTTTTATCTTTCAGGATAGCATAAAGGTCCGGCTCATGCTTAAAGATGCCAACAGGATTCTTCTGTTCAATGCGCTGTTAGGAAATTTTCTTGCGGGAATCGCGGGAAGAATTTTTATGGTATCCCTGCCCACCATCGCCGAGGCGCTGCGCACCGACATTGCGGGTATTTCCTGGGCCCTGCTTTCATACCAGATCGTGAGTATCGGGCTGGTGCTTATTTTTGGAAGACTGGGGGATATTTATGGAAGGGAAAAGATATACGGCACCGGGTATATCATCCTGACAACGGCCGCATTTTTTTGCGGGCTCTCCCAAAACATATACCAGCTCGTTGCCTTCCGCATCATGCAGGGAGCCGGTTCGGCCATGGTTCAATCTTCTTCCAGGGCGATTGCCTCCGACGCACTGCCGGAAAACCAGCTGGGCAAAGCGCAAGGATTGATGACGAGCGCTTTTCACACCGGTTTTTTTCTGGGCCCGACCATCGGCGGATTGATCATTGAATACACGCACTGGCGGGGCGTTTTTTTCTTTCTGGTGCCCATCGGGATTGCCGGCGCCTTTCTGACATTCAAAAATATGAAAAAGGCAGAAAAAGGCAAATCGCAGACCAAAGCAGTGGATTATCTGGGCGGCGCGCTGATCGTGCTGGTGGTAACCACTTTGACGTTTCTGCTCGACCGCCGCACGAATCAGGCACTGGGCGCAGGCTCCCAATACGTTCTCGGTTTCCTGTTCCTGTCGTCTCTTGCCGGATTCATCATACGGGAAAAAAATGTGATCAACCCCATCGTGGAATTATCCCTGTTCAAGATAAAATTGTTCACCTTGAGCAGTATCAGCCTTTTAATCCTGTCGGTGTCCCACGGGATGACCGGTTTTCTTATCCCGTTTTATCTGCAGGACATCCTGCACATTTCCCCTTCGTTTATGGGCCTGCTGTTCATGTCGGCGCCCATTTTCACCATTTCCCTGTCGCCCCTGAGCGGTTATCTGACGGACCGGACCGGATCAAGACTTCCGGCCACCCTCGGGGTCGTCGGAACCATTTTTTCCATTATGGTGGGAATGCTTCTAAGACCGGATTCTTACTGGATGATGCCCGCCCTGATGCTGGCACTGGGGGGGGTTGGGTCCGGTTTTTTCAACTCCGCCAACCATGCGGCCATGATCGGGTCCGTCCCCAAGGAATATAAGGGGTTTGCCAACGGCGCCCTTCAACTCATGTTTAACATGGGCCACCTGTTCGGAATTTCTCTGGGAAGTTTTTTGATGTCCCTGGCGTTTCAATTCCAGGCCGGAAACAGGGCCGCGTCCGGGATTACCACCCAGGACCCTTTAGCCTTTGTCGCTGCGCTGAACAGCACTTACACCGCCGCTATTTTCATCGCCGGCATCGCCCTGGTGTCTACGGTTTTACGCGGTCCGAAAAAAACCTGAAGCGCCGCGGGGAATTTGCGCGCCGTTTTATTTTTTCTTCTTTTTTTGAACCACCGGAAAACCCATGGCATGAATAATGTCCGTAAGGATTGCATCCGCCTGGGCAGTGTGTTCCCATGAGGTGGCGGCAAGTTTCCGGCCCCTGAGAACCTTGTTGATGTCATTTCCTTCAAAAGCCGGGTGCCCGGAAAAATTCACCTGATCCAGAAGGTTCTGGGCTTCCCGGCTACCGGTCCATGCCATGAACAAAACAGCCGCGTTGGGATTTTTGGCCTTCTCGGGAACAAAGATCATATCCCCGACCGCCATTGGAACGGGCTCGGGAAATACGATACCGACGGATTTGGACCCGGCGAAAACCTTGAGCTCTTCAATGTGCGACCGGAATACCCCGCAAATCATCGCGTAGGCGCCCGCGTTGAGTTTGTTTGCGGACGTGGAGCGGCTCCCTTCGATTACCGGTTTGTTGGCTGCCCAGCGTCTGGCGTAGTCGAGGGTTTTTTCCCGTCCCCATGCGTCATCCTGGTATAATTGCTCCATGTGCCGCGGCCGGTGATTGACCGAGGTCATGCCTTTCCATTTTGGGTCTGTGCAGGTTTCCCAGGTAAAGGTTTGGGCGACTTCATCAGGAACCAGGTTCCGGTTATAGCCGATCCCGAAAATCTGCGTTCTCAGGGAGAGCCCGAGATTGTCCGGGTGAACTAAAAATTTGGGAATGCCCAATTTTTCCCAATCCAGATTGCGGGTTAATTTCGCAGAGGCAAGGACATCGGCCTCCGTGTCGCTTACCGTGGCGACATCCCAGTTGGCGACGCCTGCGGCCAATTCGGCCAGAATTCTTTCCCGGTCCGAAGTCCCGCCGATGCGCTTAAACTTCACGTCCAGAAACGGATAGCGTTTTTGAAACGCCGCCATGTAGAGATCCCCGGTAGGCTTGCCGTATTCCTTGTTGCGCAGCGTTACGCCGATTTTCGCCGACCCTTCCTTTTTGGCGGCCTGGATGTAAGGATCGAGAGGATCTGAATGGGCGGCAAACGGTTGCACAGACAGAATCGCACCGCAAACTGTGAGAAAAAGCCAATTCTTTATCAGGTTGTTCATGGGGTTCTCCTTTTGATGGTCAGGTTATTAGGCCTGCTGTTAAGACCAGATCCGCGGCCGGCAGATGGGCGCTGATTACAGTTAAAAAATTATATTAATTGCCTTACAGCATGTCAAGTTAAAATAAGGCATCGTGGCATAACAACCTGGAAACCGAGCGGAAAACTCCGGGGCCGGCCCCGGGAAATGGTTTCCCTGCGGCGGTTTTTTTCTTGCTTGTGAAAACGCAATTTGGTATCACCCACATAAAAACCAAAGGAGATCCGAATCATGTTTGACGACTTGAGAGAGTTTATCAATAAAGCGGATGAATTAGGCTTGGTTGACCGGATCGACGGCGCGGAATGGGACCTGGAGATCGGCCGGATTTCCGAGTTGCAGCTGACCGTTCCGGACGCGCCCATGCTCCTGTTTGACAGGATTAAAGGCTATCCGGCAGGTTTCCGGGTCCTGACCAATTTTCTGAATACGGAACGGCTCATCAATCTTACCCTGGGATTTCCCCTGGAAGCCAAAAGACTGGAGATCGTCAAAATCCTGCGGGATAAACTCCAAGGGGAAATACCGTTGATCCCGCCGATGGAAGTTGACACCGGTCCTGTCATGGAAAACATCCTCACCGGCGATGCGGTGGACCTTTTCAAGTTCCCGGTGCCCCGGTGGGCTGAACTGGACGGGGGCAGATTCATCGGCACCGGCGACTCGGTGATCCAGAAAGATCCTGATAGCGGCTGGGTGAACATCGGCACCTACCGGGTGCAGGTCCACGACAAAACCACAGCCACCATATACATGTCTCCGGGAAAGCATGGAGACGTCATCCGGAGAAAGTTCTGGGACCGCGGGGAAAGCTGTCCCGTGGCGGTCGTTTGCGGCTGCGACCCCCTGATGTGGAGCGCCGGGTATTCCAACTCCCCCCTGGGGATCAGCGAACTGGATTTTGCAGGCGGGCTGAGGGGCAAACCGGTTGAAGTGCTCCGGAGCAGATTAACCGATCTTCCCATCCCGGCCCGGGCTGAAATTATCCTGGAAGGCGAACTGCTGCCGCCCGGGGCCGACGACCGGTCTGAAGGGCCGTTTGGAGAGTACACGGGACATTACGCCAGCGGCGCCAGGAATGAACCGGCCTTCAAGGTCAAGCGCATCCTGCACCGCAATGACCCGATCATTCTGGGGCATCCGCCGCAGGTGGGCAGATATAAACTGGAGGACAAGCTGTTTTCCAATTCGGCGGTTTTATGGAACCAGCTGGACCGGCGGGTTCCGGGCATCCAAGGCGTATGGTATTTCCATGAATCCAACGGACCGAGCATGATCGCCATCTCGGTCAAGCAGATGTACGCCGGGCACGCCAAAACCGCAGGAACCTTTGCCGCCGGCTACCTGACCGAGGCGGAACCCTGCCGCTGGATCATCGTGGTGGATGACGACATCGACCCGTCCAACATCGCCGAAGTCCTCTGGGCCATGGGCCAGAGATGCGATCCGGCCACAGGCATTGACGTCATATCCGGTTTGTGTGCCTGCCCCCTCAGCCCGACCGCAACGCCGGAAATGAGACGCAGCAGAAATTACACGCACTCCCGGGCCATTTTGCTGGCCTGCAAACCGTATGAATGGATTGACGCATTTCCCCCGTCCATCAAGAGCAGTCCCGCGGTGATGAAAAAAGTTAAAGAAAAGTGGGGAAAAGTCCTCTACGGCCAGACATAGGAGACAGGCAGCCCCTATGTCGCCTGAAACCCATGTTCCGCTGGCTGTTATCGAAGTCAACGCTTAGCCCCGGAGATGATTGATTTTGGAAAACTTAGACTGGCATGATCTGGTTTCTCAGCCCATCTACAAAATGAAGGTGACCCGGGACGTTCCGGTAACCATGCGCGACGGCGTGAAGCTGTGTGTGGATATTTACGCCCCCGATGCCCCGGGCCGGTTTCCGGCCCTGCTCTCATACGCCTGTTACGGCAAGGATGTTCAAAAACTGCCGGTAGCTGCCGGGCCGGTCGATTTCAGGACCGGGAACGGGGGGATCGAAGCCGGAGACAGTGAATATTTCGCATCCAGGGGATACGTTCAGGTGATTGCAGATGCCAGAGGCACCGGTCATTCTGAAGGCGCCTACAGGTTTTTTTCAAGGAAAGAACAGGAAGACGGCTATGACCTGGTGGAATGGATGGCGACGCAGCCCTGGTGTGACGGGAAGGCGGGCATGCTGGGCTTGTCATATTTTGCCATGATCCAATACCTGGTCGCAGCGTTAAACCCGCCCCATCTTAAGGCCATTTTTGCCTACGATGCCATGACGGACATCTATCGCCACTGGTTCTACCACGGGGGCATTTTAAACTATGGCTTCCTTTTCCAGTGGTGGCCGCATGTGCCGGCGCACACCATCGCCCCGCTCGGTGTGCCTGAAGCCGAACTTGAGAAAATGATCGAGCAGGCCAGGGCGGACAAGGATGTGCAGGCCTGCCCGGTGGCCTACATCACCCTCAGGGTGCCGGAACGCAATGTCCCCTTGTTTGACGCGCTGCTGCACCCCAACGACGGCCCGTACTACTGGGAAAGGTCGGCCTACACCAAATTTGACGACATCAAGGTGCCGGCGTATATCCTGTCCCGCTGGAACGGCTGGGGAATTCATCTGCCAGGCGCCTTCAGCGCCTACCTCGGGATAAGGTCGCCGAAAAAATTGATGGTGGTGGCCGAAGGCTTCGATCGTCCCTGGCAAGCAGACCATGATATCATCCTGCGCTGGTACGACCACTGGCTGAAGGGGATCGACACGGGGATCATGGATGAACCGCCCATCCGCATATTTACCCCCGGAAAAAACAAGTGGCGGTTGGAACATGAATGGCCCCTTGCCAGGACAAAATGGGCCAAATTTTACCTCAGGGAAAACGGCATGCTCACCGAAGCGGCCCCGGTTTTGAACGAAAAACCTGACGACTTTACCAACGTGCCCGGATTGGCGCCGGGGCAAAAAGTCCCGTCGGTGAACTTCGAGACAGCCCATCTGGCCGAAGACACGGAAATAACAGGCCCGATTGCCTTGCACTTGTTTGCCGCCCTGAGCGCACCGGACGGCGACTGGCTCGCCGAGATTCATGATATCGCCCCGGACGGGTCCACGACCCTGGTGACCAAAGGATGGCTCAAGGCCTCCCATAGAGAACTTGACCCCGGCCGCTCAAAGCCCTATCAGCCGTTTCATCCACACCTGAGGCGGGTGCCCGTCGTCCCCGGCCGGATCACCGAATATGACCTGGAGATCCGGGAAACATCCTACCTGTTCCGGGCCGGCCACCGCTTACGGTTGACGGTCCAGGGGCAGGATAACGGCCCGGTCAACGGCTTTCACCTGCCCGGCAGCACCGAGAGCCGGCATATCATTTATCATTCTGCCGACTACCCGTCTTACCTGCTCCTGCCGATAATTCCCGGAGCTTGAACAATTTAACACAACCTTAAAGGAGGCACACGAATTATGGCCCAGAAATCATTGAGAGATTTGATCAGCGTGCTGGAAGAAAACGGAAAACTCCTGAGAGTTCCCGGCCAGATCGTCAAGGAAACCGAATTGATGCCGTTTGTAAAACTTCAGTTCAGGGGATTGCCCGAGGAGCAAAGAAAAGGCATTGTCTTCGAAAACGTGGTCAGTGTGACCGGAAAAAAATATGACGCTTCCGTAGCAGTGGCCTGCCTGGCCGGTTCCCGGCAGATCTATGCCCTGGGGCTGGGGTGCGAAGTCGGCCAGATCAACGAAAAATGGGCCCAGGCCCAGTTAAACCCGCTCAAACCGGTCCTGGTGGCATCGGGGCCCTGCCAGGAGGTGGTGCAGACGGGCAAGGCCCTCGAGCAAGACGGGGTGGACGCGCTCCCCGTCCCGGTGAACACGCCCGGTTTTACCGGTCTCATCCGGACCACCGCATCCCACGTGATCACCAAGGACCCGGAGACCGGTGTGGCCAACTGCGGCTGTTACAGCGGCAAGTTCTGGGATCGCAATCTCATGACCCTGAGCATGGCCGCAACCCATCACGGGGCGACCCACTGGCTCAAGTGCAAGGAAATGGGGGTTCCGCTCCAGGCGGCCATCGTGGTGGGCGCCCCTCCGGGCCTGGCTTACACCTCGGTGACCAGCCTGTCCTACGGCACCGACGAACTGGCGGTGGCCGGAGGCCTTGCCGGCGCGCCCCTGGAGGTGGTCAAGTGCAAAACCGTCGATCTTGAAGTCCCTGCCCTGGCCGAATATGTAATCGAGGGGGTGGTGGACATGGATAAACGGGTCGGTTCCACCTCCTATGGAGAATATACGGGCTATATGTGTGCCGGCACCGAGGCGCGGGATTACCTCATGAGGGTCACGGCCATCACCCACAGGAAAAACCCCGTCTATTCGGTTTTTGCCAGCCAGTTTCCTCCCAGCGAGAGCAGCAAAGTGGTGCAAATCGGCATGGAAGGGACCTATTACAAGCACCTTCTCTACGACTGCAACATCCCCGGCATACTCCAGGTGGCGTGGCCCGAATCCGGCGGCGGTAGGACCATGTGCATCATCCGCATGAAAAAGAGAAACCCCACCGAAGTCTGGCAGGCCCTGGGTGCGGCCAACGCCTTTGAACCTTCCTACGGCAAGATCATCATCGCCGTGGATGAGGACATCGACCCCAACGATCCCGACGCGGTGAACTGGGCCCTGAATTTCAGGATGCAGCCCCACCGGGATATTCACGTGATGCGGGGCAGGACCGGAGGCCTCGACTACTCTGCCTATCGTCCCGGGTCCCCGCGGGAGGAAGTGGTCTACCCGGACGGGCTCGGATCCTCATCCCTGCTCATCGACGCCACCCTCAACTGGCCCTACCCGCCCACCTCACTGCCCAAAAAGCAATACATGGACCGGGCCGTTGAGATATGGAACGGAATGGGACTGCCGGAGCTCAAGCTCAAATCCCCCTGGTACGGCTACAATCTGGGCTACTGGCGCAAAGAAGATGAGGAGAATGCGGACCTGATCGTCAAAGGGGATTACAAGGCCGTGGGCAGGAGGCTGTTCAAAAAGGAATAGAAGAGTTAAAGATTTACCGCAGAGGCGCAAAGGACGTAATGTTGTTACGAATAGGGGCACTTTGCAGGTTATTTAGTGTCCATCCACAAATGAGATAGTTTTTGCAAGATCAAGGCGGGCGAGAATTTCAACCGGAAGAATACATTGAGTATTTTAAGGATTGAAATTCGGAGCCCAACGCAGATATTGCGAAAAATGGCCATTTGTGGATGGACACTATTTAAAGACTTTAAACAATACACCCGGATAGAGTGTGACATCCAGAATAAGAGAAAAAATTCCCCAGGAGAGTAGCGTCAAAAACGCCGCCACCCATACCGCTGTAAGCCACCGGGCGCCGTGCTGTTTCATATAGGCGATCCCGAACAGGAGGATGGCGGCTTTAAATCCGAGCAGGTAGATGCCGGCAAGAAAACCGGCCATCCATGAGATTTCAGTAAAATACGCCGAAAAATCACTGCCGAATCCGGCCGCCCCGCCCGCCGGCATTTTGCCGGAGGGCTTCACGGGCCGGATCTCAACCGCCAATTGAATCGCCGCCAGAATCAAAATCATGCCGGAAACCGTCACCGGGACCAGTCTGGCCTGCTGAAACGGGAACAACAGGGCGCTTACAAAAACAGCGGCCGCGAGCACCAGGACGAATACGGCAATGTAGAAACCGGTCTTCATGCGGCCAGCCTCCGTTTGGCGCGGCGGGCGGAAAGCGTTCTGATCAGATCAACGGCATACAAACTTAAGGTAATGGCGATGATCACCAGGCAGGCCGGGCGCATGAAGAATAACGGCCCGCGGGTCTGAAGCGACAGCCAGAAGTATTCCTCAAAATAGACTCCCAAGATGAAACCCAGGAGCATCGAAGGCCGGTTGTAGTCATATTTTTTCATGACGATGCCGATCAGGGTGAAGACAAAGGCGACCACGACGTCGCCCATTTTTTTGTCGTACACAAATGCACCCACATAAACAAGGGTCAGAATGCCGGGGATGAGGTAACGGGGGGCAAGGGTGACGATGGCCGTTAAATTGAGGTATCCGGCGATCAGGTAGCAGAGTATCCCGCCGATGACGTTGGCCAGCGCCAGACCCCAGAGCAGCGTGAAGGTCAGTTCCAGTTCGGTATCCAGCATATTCGGCCCCGGGATGACCCCCTGGAGCAGCAAAGCGCCCATCAAAAGCGCCATCGAAGCGCTTCCAGGCAGCCCCAGAAGCATGGTGGTGAGCAGCGCGCCGCCCTCCTTGGCGTTGCTGGCGGCTTCCGGAGCGATGATGCCCTCAATAATGCCGGTGCCGAATTTTTCCGGGTGCCTGGAGGTCTGCTTGGCTTGTGCGTAAGCGACAAAGACGGCGGTGTCGCCGCCGATGCCCGGGATAAGCCCGATGACGTAGCCCAGGACGCAGCAGCGGAACCAGAGCCAGGGATACTGAAAAACCTCTTTCATCCCCATTAAAATCTGCCGGCGAAGGTCTTTGCCGGTCTTGGCCAGGCTGGGATCCACGATGGACTTGCCGGAAACCGCCAGGTCCAGCAGCTCCGCTCCGGCAAACAGCCCCAGGACCACCGGAACCAGGCTTAGCCCCTGAAGCAGGAACATGTTGCCAAAGCCGAAACGGTCGACACCCGTGCTGTGCTGGTAGCCTATCATGGCGATGAGTATTCCCAGCAGACCGGCGATCAGGCCCTTGACCGCGGCTCCCCGGCCCAGCACGGCCAGAAATGAAATGCCCATCACGATGAGAAAAAAAAGCTCCGCGCTGCTGAAGGTCAAAACGACCGGACGGACTATGGGAATCATGACCACGGCCAGGAACACGCCCAGCAGCGAACCCATGGTGGCGCTGCATAGCATTGCTCCGAAAGCCCGGCCGGCCTCTCCTCTTTGGGTCATGGGAAAGCCGTCCAGCAGGGTGGCCGTGCTCGGGCCGGAGCCCGGAATGTTCATTAATATCGCCGTGATGGAACCGCCGGTGGTGTTTATCGCCGCGATGGCCAGAAGCATGGAAATACCGGCGACCCGCTGCATGCCGAAAACCATGGGCAGAAGAATCGCCATGGCCACCAACCCCCCGACGGCGGGCAACAGACCGATAAATATGCCGATGCAGGTTCCCACGATCAAAAAGCCGAGGGCCTGCGGATCCGCGTAGCTCCATAACCCCTGAATGAATGCCTCGATCATTCCTGCGCTCCTTCAGCAAGCCGTGTTGCCGTCTGCCCCGAACCTATTTGGACGTCCGATATTTGGCTAAAATATCGCCGAGCTGTTTTCCCAGCACCTTGTTGGCCTTCATGCGGGTCATGGAGGCCTGTAATTTTTTGCCCGGGATGAAGGGGGAGTAGAGCCCGGTCAATTTTTCCATGTTTGCCTGAACGCCTTTGTCCTGGGACATTTTATCGAACAGTGCTCTCATATATTCGACCCGTTCCGGGGGCACACCCGGCGGCATGGCCGCGGTTGTGCCGCCGACATCCGAGGCGCTGCGGGCATCCTCCAGTTCCGGGGGCACCTTGACACCGATTTCCTCGAGGGTCGGAACGTCCGGCAGCGCCCCGCTTCTTACCGCGGCGATGGAAAACAGCCCTCTGAGATCTCCGGACTTCACCTGGGCCGAAAGGGCGCTGGCCCGGATGACGATCAGTTCAACTTCACCGGTGAGCATGGCCTGGACAACGCCCTTGGCCCCCCGGTAGCCCGTGATGACCTTGGCGTCCAGTCCCAGGATTTCCAGCGCCACGGCGCCGTTGGTGGACAGGGAGCCCTTGGCTGAAGTGGCGCCGAGTTTGAGCCCCTTGGCCTTGCGCAGGTCGTCCAGCGATTGGTATTTAGACTTTGCGGTAACAAAAAGCATGTTGGCATCCGGCCCGATATCGGCGATGTAGAGATATTTTTCGGCCTCGTACTGCACGCCCGGCGCTTTCAAAAGGTCATTGTTGACGATGGCGTCCGTTGACTTGCACAGCATGGTCAGGCCGTCTTTGGACCCCTGGTTGTATACCCAGTTGACACCTTCTTCGCTGCCCATATTTTCAACTCTCACCTTTGCGCCGGTCTCTTTGGCCAGGACCGGGGCAAGAATCCGGGCCAGTAGATCCGTGGGCCCGCCGGCCCTGCTGGCCACAATCCAGGTGATGGTCTTATCCTTGTAAAATTGCGCGGCACTTTCTCCTGCGGCATGGGACGTGCTCGCCGTTGTCAGCAGCAGGCCCAGGGTTACACCTCCGATGACGGCAATCATTCCTGTTTTCCAGCTTCGCATGATAGTCCTCCTTTGATGTTCACAGTTTAAGACCTTGACGATTTTGCAAAAAATCCCAAGACCCGTCATTCCTGACATTTTTCGGCATCGGAGTAAAAAATTGTGCCACCCGATACAAAATATGACGGGGACGTTTATTTTGCCGAAAAGATTGCTGGGGAACCGGCCATATTACAGGTAACAGGCCGTATCATTTTTCGAAAATTACCGGAATTCCTCAACACTGTCAAGGGGAAAAGACGCACCTGCCTTTTTCCCCCGACACATCGCGCGCGCACCGTCAAGGGTGATTACAAGGCCGTGGGGAAAAAGCTATTTAAATTAAAGATTTAAAATGGTTCCCCATTTTCCGATGACCTGCTTTTCCAGTTCCGGGTCCAGCTTGATATCCTCCGGGAACTCGTCAAACCACTCGTAGGGTTTGCACGCATCAATGATCGCCCGGGAATTGAGCAGTTTATCCGTAGGTTTTCGAATCATGGTGTCCAGGGGCGTGCTCCAGGCCCTGCGAATAATTTCAATGTCATTTTCCGGGTCCGATCTGGTGCACAGGGCCCATAAAACCTGTTTGATGTCGCTCGGATCAATGTCATCGTCCACCAGGATCACATATCTGCCGTGATAGGCGGCCGGACGGTTTTGACAGGCCAGGTGGGCGGCCTGCTTCACATGGCCGTGAAATCTCTGCTTGATGGAAACGATGACCAGTTGCTGCTGGCCCACGTCACTCATCCAGACCCCCCGGACATCCGGGACCCCGCTCTTGTCCAGGGCATTCCAGAGCATGGCGCTGTTCTTGATGACATTGAAGGTGGTGGAATCATTGGGCGGACGATTGGGGGGGGCGCCAAGAAGGATCGGCTCGTTGCGGAAATAAATCCGCTCCACATCCACCACCGGCGCGCCTCTTTCCTTGCTGGCATAGTAGCCGGTCCATTCCCCGAAAGGGCCTTCCATCTTTGTATGCCCGGGTCGCACCCATCCCACCGCGACGATCTCGCTGTCTGCCGGAATGGGCAGGCCGGTGATTTCTTCCGTGACGACCTTGACCGGTTCTCCCTGAACCGCGCCGATAAACCGGTACTCGGAGCCGGAAGGAACCTCGCTGGCCGCCGTGCGGAACACCAGGGGGTGATGCCCGAAAGACATGGCCACCGGGCAGGGTTTTCCCTGAGCGAAATATTTTTCATAATGCATCCTGCCGTGTTTGCCGGGAGAGATGTAAAGGGCGGTGGTTTTTTCATCATGCACCATGATGCGATAGGTTCCCATGTTCAATTCACCGCTGTCCGGGTCCCGGGTGATGATGGCGTCGCCGGTGCCGATATACCGCCCGCCGTCCTTGTCATGCCACCTGGGTACGGGCAGCGCGAACAGGTTGACGTCCTTTCCGGAGCGCACATTCTCCAGCACGGGCCCGGATTCGACGGTCTGCTGGGGAAAATCTTTAAAGCCGGCCTCCCAGGTGGGCAGCATGCCCCGCATGGCAGACACCAGCTGCACGGCGCTGGATTTTTGCGGCAGGCCGAAGGTCAGCGCGATTCTTTCCAGGCTGCTGGTGGAACACGTCAAAATCCGGGACCCTTTCGGGTAGTCCTGAACCGCATCGAAAAGGAGCGCCGAGTTTTCATCTTTTCTCACATTCAGCGCTGAAATGGCGCCGATTTCCAGGTTCCAGTCCGCGCCCGCCACATGCTTCAGCTCACCCATCTCATCCACCGTGTCCAGCCACTTTCTTAAATCCAACGACATGGTTGTCTCCTTAGATCAAATATGTTTGAACCAGCCAATTTTATTTCATTATTTTAAAAATGAAAGAAGCAATGATTCCCACCAGGCCGGGGAAAATCAGAGAAGCGCCGTAACGGGCGAGGGCGAATTTGCTTCCCAGCAGGGGAATTTCATACACAATGGTGCGGCTGATGGGTATGATCCCCCAGGCCGTGAGAAAGGCGGCAAGGGGACCAACGCTCGCTCCGCTTTTATAAAAGGATGCCACGAGGGGGATATTGATGAACGGTCCTCCCGGGGCAAGGGCTCCGGCTGCAGTGGCGATAAAAATTCCTTTCAGGCCTGATCCTTCCCCAAGCATTTTCACGATATATTCCCTGGGAATCATTGCCTGAACCACTCCTGCTAAAGCAAAGCCCACGATAAAGTTGGGGGCCATCCCCCAGAACATCCGCCCCCCCTGCACCAGACCGGACCAGGGCAGCTGCCAGCCCTGCTTCAAATAAGCGATAAAGATCAAAATCCCCACTAAAGCGCACAACACCCAGAAGGAAGTATCCATTCTTTTGTAACCTTTCTTGCATTTATCCTTTTCGGGGATATTCTCCGACGACCGGTTCTTCACCTTTTCTCCTTGCCTGCTTTGAACTCGAACAAAATTGAGTGTTTTTCAAAGGTCTCCCTGCTTTGGCAGGGTCTTCAAGTATAGGAAGGCTTTTTTTGCATGTCAATGGATATTTGGCAAGCCAGTGTTGTTCCGGAAAGCGATTCCTGGTGAATCTGATCTGGGGCGGCATGACAGGGAGCAGATCCGGTGAGGAGAAATGAAAGGGATGAAAGACCGAAAACCACCCCTTGACACCCGGGGTATTGTCTGACAAAATTCAATTGCCGATCATCCTAATAAAATTCGGAAACGGATCCAAGAGATGTTAATGTCATTGCCGAAATTTGAATACCTGGCCTGCACCGGCCTGGCCGAAGCCTGCTCCCTGCTTTCCCGCCATGCCGACGTCTCCAAAATCCTGGCCGGCGGCACGGACCTGCTGGTAAAGATGAAACACCGGCGAAGCGTGCCCCGGTACATCATTGACATCAAATCCATTCCGGACCTGGCCGGCATCCAAGCCGATGAAAACGGGCTTCATATCGGTGCCTTAACTTTCGTCCAGGCCGTCAGCGATTCCGCGCTGGTAAGAAAATATTTTCCCATGCTCGGCCAGGCCGCCGGCAAACTGGGGACGCCCCATATACGGAACCTGGGAACCCTGGGGGGCAACCTGGCCAATGCCTCCCCGGCGGCGGAATTTGCCCCGGCGCTGTTAACGCTGGACGCGCGCGTAACGCTCGTCAGGGCCGGCGGCGAGCGGACCCTGCCGCTGGAGGATTTTTTCACCGGGCCGGGCCGCAGCGCCATGGAGGCCGATGAGATCCTGACCCGCATTCATATTCCCCACCGGCCCGGGCATGCCGGGGCCTATCTGAAATACAGCATCCGGCCCATGGATGTGGCCATGGTCAACCTGGCCGTGATGGCCGTGCCGCAAGACGGGATATGCCGGGAAATCAAGATCGCTCTCGGGGCGGTGGGCCCGGTTCCCTTTCGGGCCCGCAGGGCCGAAGCGGTGATCCGGGGCCGGCCGCTGGGCAAGGATCTAAACGAGCTATTCCCCGTCGCGGCCCGGGCCGCCGCGGAAGAATCCAGGGCCATCAGCGACTATCGCGCCACGGCGGCGCACCGGACCCGGATGGTTGTTGACCGGGTTCAACAGGGTCTGGAACAGGCCTTCAGCGCCATCCGGTCCTGCAGGCAAAAAAACCATGAAACATAAGATTCAACTGACCGTCAACGAAGCCCGGCGCGAGATCGAGGTGGCGCCCTGGCAGACCCTTATGGATGTTCTGCGGGAAACCTTCCGGTTAACCAGGACCAAGGAAGGCTGCGGCGTCGGCGAGTGCGGCGCCTGCGCTGTTTTGATGGACGGCAAGATTGTCAGCGCCTGCCTGGTCCTGGCGGTCAATGCCGGCGGAAAGCAGATCACCACCATGGAAGGAGTGGACTCAAAACCCGGATTCACCGCCGTCATGGAGTCTTTCATCCACCCGGACCCCGGGGCCATGCGGGCCAGCCCGGACCCTCCCGGCGCCCATGCCAGCACGGAAACACTCACCTTCTGCCACATCTGCCCCGGGCACTGCAGCGTCAGAGCCGTGGTGGAAGACGGCCGGCTGGTGGACCTGGCGCCGGACGTGGAAAGCGGTCTGTTCAGCGAACAATGCGCGGTCAAAAAGGGACGTTTTACCATCCCCGAGGTCATGCGCCATCAGGACCGGCTCCTCTACCCCCAAAAAAGAAGCGGCGCCAGGGGCCAGGGCCAATGGCAACGCATTTCCTGGGACGAAGCCCTGGACACGGTGGCCTCAAAATTCAAGCAATTAAAAGCAAAATACGGACCGCAGTCCTTATCCTTCGGCCTGGGGGAGCCCAAGGGGCTGGAATTTGCCTTTGCCCAGCGGCTGGCCTCGGCTCTGGGCACGCCCAATGTGGTCACGCCCGGCTGGTGCTGCGGGATTCCCAAGGGCATGGCTTCGGCTTTTACCTACGGCAGCGGCTGTGTTTGCGACGATGGGAACATTCCCGCCATGATCGTGCTCTGGGGGAGCAACATGGTGCATACCACCGGCGGGATGAGAAGAGAGACCCTGACGGCCGCCATCGAAAAGGGGGGCCGGCTGATCGTCATTGATCCGCAAAAGACCGATGTGGCCAAGCTGGCGGACCTGTGGATCAGGGTCCGGCCGGGAGGCGACGGCGCTCTGGCCATGGGCTTTTTAAAAGTCATGCTGGAAAAGAAGCTGTACGACGAGCATATCGTGGCAAACTGGACCATCGGTTTCGAGCAGTTACAGCAGCAGGTCGCCGCCTTTTCCCTGAAAGATGTGGAAAAGGCCACCTGGGTCCCGGCCGCACAAATGGAACAGTTCGTCGAGCTGTACGCACGGGTTAAACCGGCCGCCATGCAGACCGGAAATGCGGTGGACCAGCTCATCAGCAGCTTCCAGACCGGACGGGCCATCGCCATCCTGCGGGCTCTGAGCGGCAACCTGAATATCCCCGGCGGCGACGTGTTTCTGACCTCTCCTCCCTTTACCCGGCCGGGAAGCTTCTTTTTATTGAAAAAATATCCGCGGGCGCCGGAACGGACCCTGGGAAAGCAATTCAAATTTGCCCAGGGTTCGGCCTTTATACCGCCCCACGCCTGGACCCGGGGGGTGCTGGAGGGAAAACCCCATCCCATCAAGGCGGCCATGTTTATTTTGACCAATCCCCTGGTCAGCTATCCGGATTCCCAGCAGGTTTACCGGGCCTTGATGCGCCTGGAATTCATGGTGACGTCCGAGTTGTTTATCACCCCCACGGCCGCCCTGGCGGACATCCTCCTCCCGGCCGCCTGGGGCATGGAGCACGACGAACTGGGATACTGGCCCGGATGGTACGAGGAAATCCGCTCCCATCCCAAGGTGGTGGATCCTCCGGGCCAATGCTGGCCCGATACCAAAATAATCAATGAACTGGCAAAACGGCTTGACATGCAGGAGGATTTTTGGAAGGATGATCACGAGGCCCTGGACGCGATGCTGGCGCCCAGCGGGATGAAGTTTGAAGAATTTAAAAATGCCAGAGCGCTCAAACCCGAAAGGCAGTACCAAGCCCATGCTTACCGGACCCCGTCGGGCAAGATAGAGATTTATTCCGACAGGCTGGCGCAAATGGGATACGCCCCCCTTCCCCTGTGGGAAGAGGTGAGCAAAATACATGAAATTTCCCGGCAGTACCCGCTGTTGTTGAGCAACGCCAAGGAGGAAGCCTACATGCTTTCGGGCTTCAGGAGCATTGCTTCCCTGCGCATGATGCGGCCGGAACCCCTCGTGGAAATCAACCCGGAGACGGCGCGGTCCCTGGGCCTGCAAGAAGGCGACTGGGTTTACATTGAAACCGCCCGGGGCAAAATCCGGCAACGGCTTTTGCTGAACGATGATCTGGACCGCCGGGTGGTGATGGGGTCCTTCGGCTGGTGGTTTCCGGAGCAGCGTGAGATGGAATACGGCTGGCGTCACAGTAATATCAACATCTTGATTCAAGCCGGCCCCGAATACGATCCTTCCACCGGAGGCATCACCCTGCGCGGCATTCCGTGCAAGCTTTACCCGGTGGAGCCTGATTAAAGGAGATTATATTATGCCTTACAAGGACCTGCGGGAATTTATTCAAAAATGCGAACAATTAGGGGATGCGGTGGCCGTCCACCGGGAGGTGGACTGGAATCTGGAGGCCGGCGCCATCACCCGGCGATGCTGCGAGCTTCAGGCCCCCGCCCCTTTTTTTCAGAAAATCAAGGATTATCCCGCCGGCTACCGGATTTTCGGCGCCCCGCTGTCCACTTTCAGGCGGCTGGCCATTGCCATGGATTTGAATCCGGAGGCATCCGTGCGGCAAATCATAGACACCTACATTGAAAGAAGCCGGAAGAAAATCAAACCCAATATCGTCAAGGACGGGCCCTGTAAGGAAAACATCATGACCGGCGAGGAGGTGGATCTTTTTAAATTTCCCGCACCGTTCGTTCATCACGGCGACGGGGGAAGGTACATCAGCACATTTCACATCATTGCCACCAAAGACCCGGACACCGGATGGGCGAACTGGGGCATGTACCGGCAGATGATCCACACCAAAAATTCCCTTGGGGGCCTGATGGCGCCGGCGCAACACATCGGCATGATGCTGCGCAATAAGTATGAAGCCCGCAACGAGCCCATGCCTTTTGCCGTTGCCATCGGCACGGAACCGATCACCTGCCTGGTGGGCGGGGCGGGAATACCCGCCGGGGTGGATGAAGTGGATGTCATCGGAGGCATCCGGGGACAGGCGCTGGACATCGTTAAATGCGAAACCGTGGATCTTGAGATCCCGGCCACATCCGAAATTGTCATTGAAGGGGTGGTTTTGCCGAAGGAACGGAAAATGGAAGGCCCCTTTGGAGAGTACGGGGGATACTGTTCCATTCCCAACCTGCCCCGGCCGGTTTACCAGGTCAGCGCCATCACCCATCGCAATGACCCCATCCTGACCATGTCCAATATGGGAATGCCGGTGGACGATGCGGACATCATTCAGGGAATGACCATGGCGGCTGAAATCTTTGTCACCCTCAAAGACATGGGATTTCCGGTTACCGGCGTCCACACCCCGCCGGAGTGCTGCTGCTCCACGGTGGTCGTTGCCACCAAGGTGCCCTATGCCAATATCGCCTCCCGTATTGCCAGCGGCGTCTGGGCCAGCGCGGTGGGCCACTTTGTCGTGAAAATTATCATTGTAGACGACGATGTCGATCCGACCAACATGAACGAAGTCCTTCACGCCTGGGCCACAAAATGTCATCCGATCCGGGGGACGACGGTCATCCCCCAGGCGGTCATGACACCGGCCTACCCCTATTACAGCCCGGAAGAGGTCCATTATAACACGGGCTGCAACGTTTATTACGATTGCACCTATCCGAAGCGATGGCCGAAGGAGAAAAAAGCCATCCGCTCCTCTTTCCGGGACATTTACCCCAAGGAAATCCAGGAGCAGGTGCTGGCCAACTGGTCCGATTACGGCTTTAAGCAATAGCAGGGAAAAGCGATGCAAAAAGGAGAACGACTCGACCTTTCCATACCGGAGGAATTTAATCTCGGCGCTTATTTTCTGGACGTCAATCTGATTGCCGGAAGGGGTGAAAACCCCGCCATCTATTACCAGGATGAAACCATTTCCTATCATGGCCTCTGGGCATTGACCAACAGGATGGGCAACGTGCTCAGGCGCCTGGGGGTGGAACCTGAAAATCGGGTCCTTCTGGTTCTGCAGGATTCCCCTGAATGGGTTGCCGGCTGGCTGGCAACCATGAAGGTCGGCGGCGTGGGCACCCATGCCTATACCTACTTGAAGCCCGATGACTACGCCTACCTGTTTGAACTTATCCGGCCCAAGGTCGTGCTGGTGGACCCCACCTGCCTGGATCTGCTCAGAAAAGCATCTGAAAAGTCCAAATACCCCGAAGCCTTCCTGGTGGCCGGGGGGCACAGCGGTGAACTTAGAGCACGCGAGTACGATTTATCCGAACTGCTCGGCGCTGCAAGCCAAGAGCTGGAAATTGAAAAAACCCACAGGGATGACACGGCCTTCTGGAACTTTTCCGGCGGCACCACCGGCAAACCCAAAGGGGTCCCCCATATGCATCGCGACGGGGTGGTGGCCTTCGAGTCCACCAACCATGTTCTGGGCTACCGGCCCGATGACGTTGTGATTCGGGTACCCAAGCTGTTTTTTCATTATGCCAGGGATCTGGGGCTTCTTTTTCCCCTCCGGGCAGGGGCAGCGGTGGTCCTCTTTCCGGAAAGAACCACGGCCCGGGTCATTTTCAAGCTGGTGGAAAAATTCCGCCCGACCTTCCTCATTAATGTGCCCACCATGATGCGGGCCATGATTCAGACCGCCGCAGCCGAACGCAGTGATCTGAGCTGTCTGCGGCGGGTGATGTCTTCGGGCGAGATGCTTTCGGCCCAGCTCTATAAAGAATGGGTGGACACTTTTCAAATGGAGGTGGTCAACCGGTTCGGATCTGCCGAGTCGCTGACCGGTTATCTTTGCAACCGCCCCGGCGCAGTCGTTGCGGGAAGCTCCGGGACCGTCACCCCCATGAGCGCGGTGAAGATCGTGGACCGGCAGGGCCGTGAGGTTGCCCGGGGCGAGACCGGAGTTTTAATGGCCCGCACCGGGGCCGCGGCAATACATTACGTGCGGGATCACGAAAAATCTCTGTCCACCTTCACCGGCAACGGGTGGATCGATACGGGGGATCTTTTCAGACAGGATGAAAACAATTACTTCTGGTATCTGGGGCGGGCTGATGACATGGTGAAGATCAGCGGGGTCTGGGTTTCGCCGCTGGAAATCGAACGCTGTCTCCAGACGCATCCGGACGTCAAAGAGTGCGCGGTAATGGGGTTGGAGGATCAGGACGGCCTGACAAAACTCAAAGCCTTCATTGTCATGGAAAAGAACGCCCCCGCTGCAGACAACCCCGCCGGGGACCTGATCGATTTCTGCAAAAAAAACCTGGCCACTTATAAATACCCGCGGTTTACCGAGTTCATGGACGAGCTGCCAAAAACCGGGCAAGGCAAGATAGACCGCCGGGAACTGCGGACGCGGAGCCTGTGATGCCCGGGTGATAATTCTTTCAACTGGCTTTTTAAATAAACAGGAGGTGTGATTATGAAAAGACAGACCTTATGCTTGCTTGCTGCTTTCTTGGTTTTTTTCTCCTTGATCCAAGTAAATTCATCCCTTGCGGCGCCTTACTTTCAGGGGAAAAGAATCACTCTGATCGTCGGGTTTGCACCCGGGGGCGGCTACGATCGCATGGCCAGGCTTCTGGCCAGGTACCTGCCCGAGCACATCCCCGGCAAGCCCCGGTTTATCGTAAAGAACATCCCGGGGGGCAGCAGCATGATCGCGGCCAACCGGCTGTATAACATTGAAAAACCGGACGGATTTACCATCGGAACCATCAACCGGGGACTTCCCCTGGCCCAGCTGTTGAAAGTCGACGGGGTTGAATTCGACCTCAGAAAATTTTCCTGGCTCGGGTCCACATCGGTGGACACCAATGTCCTGTGCGTCCGGGCCGATCTGCCCTACCAAACCTTTGAAGAGTTCAAAAAGGCGGGCAAAACCCTTTTTATGGCCGCCGGTGGCCCCATGACGAGCAGCAGCCAGTTCGGCGTGCTCCTGAAAGAATTTTTAAACCTGGATATTAAAATCGTCACCTACACCAACATGGCCAATGCCCTGCTGGCAGTGGAACGCAAAGAGGCCGACGGGGTGCCCAGCACTTACAGCTCCCTGCTGCCGATGATCAACCGCGGCGTGCTACGTCCTTTGATCCGGTCGCAGAACTCTGCGGCGGGCATTGAAAACCTTCCTGTTGATGAAAATCTGGCCGCCACCGAACGGGGCAAGACGTTTCTCGGCATGCGGGCGGCCACGGATAATTTCGGCCGGCCCTATGTGGCGCCCCCGGGGGTGCCCGGCGATGTGTTGCAAATTTTAAGGGACGGCTTGCAAAATGTTTCCAAAGACCCGAAATTTCTGAAAGCCGCGGAAAAAGCGATGATGGAGATTCAATTCGTCTCTCATGAAAAAGTCATGAAAGGGATCAATTATCTGCTGAATCAACCCGATGACATTGTTACCGAGTTCAGTAAATATATAAAGTTTTAGGATTTAAGAGAGGAAACTATGTTTGATGCCTTTATCGGCGGGTTATTTTTAGTCCTTCAGGGCAAATCTTTTCTTTTCCTGCTCATCGGCGTCGCCATCGGTTTCTGGGTCGGGATTCTCCCGGGGCTGGGAGGCGGCGCGACCCTGGCGCTGATGATGCCGTTTATCTATAACATGACCCCCCAAGAGGCTTTTCCCTTTCTTCTGGGCATGCACTCGGTGGTTGCGACCACCGGAGATATCACCTCGGTTCTCTTTGGGATTCCCGGGGAGCCGACGACCCTGGCCACGATCGTGGACGGCTACCCCATGACCAAAAAGGGGGAAGCCGGGCGGGCGCTGGGTGCGGTCCTTATGAGCAGCCTGGTGGGCGCTGTTTTCGGCGCACTGTTCCTGGCGGTCAGCATCCCGGTTGTGCGCCCGCTGGTGCTTGCGCTGGGTTCTCCGGAAATGTTCATGGTGACGGTCCTGGGCCTGACCTGTATCGCCACCCTGAGCAGCCAGGGCAAGGGCGGGCTTTTCAAGGGGTTGCTGATCGGCGGGTTCGGCTTTTTGTGCTCCATGATCGGCCAGGACAGTCAGGCAGGTATTTTGCGCTTTACTTTCGGATCGCTCTACCTGTGGGATGGCTTATCGGTCATCCCGGTCATGATCGGGCTTTTTGCCATCCCGGAAATCGTTGACCTGGCCGTCCGCGGGACCGGCATCGCCGGTGATGTGGCGTTCGGCAAACTCGGCAAAGGGGTCAAGGAGGGGGTCATCGACACCTTTCGTCATTTCTGGCTCACCATCCGCTGCAGCGCCATCGGTGCGGTTATCGGCATCATCCCCGGGGTCGGGGGCGGCGTTTCCCAGTGGATGTCCTATGCCCATGCCACCCAGAGCGCCAAGACGCTGGAGGAAAGAGACGGCTTTGGTAAAGGGGACGTCCGGGGCGTGCTGGGTCCGGGGGCATCGAATAACTCCAAAGAAGGCGCGAACCTGATCCCCACGATTGCCTTCGGCGTTCCCGCAAGTGTCGGGATGGCCATCCTGTTAGGCGCATTCCTCGTTCTCGGGATCGTTCCGGGTCCGGACATGCTGACCAAGCATCTGACGCTGACCTACTCCATGGTCTGGACCATTGTGATCGCCAACCTCATTACCGTGCCCATATGCCTGCTTTTTATCGATCAGCTGGCTAAATTGACCACCATCCGGGGAAATTTGATCATTCCCTTCATTCTGCTGCTCTGTTTTATCGGGGCCTATTCTTCCAACAACAGTATCGGCGATCTCATCGTCGTGCTGATTTTTGGCGGCATCGGTTGTTTCCTGATGCGATTTCGCTGGCCGCGTCCGCCATTTATCCTTGGATTTATTCTCGGCAGTCTGGCCGAAGGATATCTTTTTACCTCCACGCTGCGTTATGGGGCCAATTGGCTATACCGCCCCAAGGTCATTATCATCTTTCTGATTATCGTTGCCTTTGCCATGCACCCTTATATTCAGAAAAAAAGGCTGATGAAGCAAGGAGGCGGAAAGTGAGATGGAACGTAAACAGCTATATCAGCCTCTGCCTGATGGGCATTGCCCTCGCCGTCATAATCACCGCGTTGGGGTGGCCCTTTAGAACCGCCCTGTTTCCGATAAGCATCGGCATTGCCGTTATCGTTTTCGCCGCCGTTGAATTGATCCGCAGCTTGTTTTTTGAAAAAGAGGCGCCGGAGGCTGCCGCAACCGAACCAGCGGACCCGGAAAAGGACGACGAAGTCGACCCGGTCCTTGCCAGGCAGAGAACCTGGAACATTTTCGCCTGGATTCTGGGCTTTTGCCTGATGATTCTGCTGCTGGGCTTTCCCGTTGCCGTGCCCCTGCTGGTCTTTACCTATTTAAGGTTTCACGGCAAGGAAAGCTGGGGCCTGACGCTGCTGCTCACCGCGTTGACCTTCCTGTTTTTTCAGGGTCTTTTTGTCTGGCTGCTGAACACCTTTTTTGCCGAAGGCTGGCTCATCATCGCCATCGAAAGGCTGTTGGAATCATGATAAAAGATTCCTATATTATCATCATCTAAAATAAAATCCTGCTGATTTGGATAATTTTTTCTCTTGACACAGGATCATTGACGTTTTAATATTGTATTCAATTAATTTAATGAATAGTATAAAAATTGAATATGAAAAATCCAAACAGACGTTTTAAAGACGAAATCTATGAGCAATTCTCTCGAATCGGGAAGGCGGTCTCAAGCCCAAAGCGTTTGGAGCTCTTGGATATCCTTTGCCAAGGGGAAAGAACGGTCGAAGCGCTTGCTAAAGAAACCGGTCTGACCGTGGCTAATGCCTCCCAGCACCTGCAGGTATTACGTGCTGACCGCCTGGTTGAGACAGAGAAGATGGGGTTGCATGTAACCTATCGACTCGCTGATCAGATGGTCTGTGAATTCTTCCTGTCCATGCGTGTACTTGCCGAAAATAGGTTGGCCGAAGTTGAGCAGATCAAGCGACAATTCTTGGCGGGAAGAGAGGGGATGGAACCGGTAGATCGAGACGCGTTGCTGAAGCGTGTCCGTGAAGGATCTGTGACCGTCCTGGATGTGCGCCCGCCTGAAGAGTACAAAGCAGGACATATCCCAGGGGCCGTATCCATTCCCTTAAAGGAACTGGAACTTCGCCTGTCGGTTCTGCCGTCGGACCAGGATGTCGTAGCATACTGTAGAGGCCCTTACTGCGTGCTATCTATCCAGGCCGTTGAGATTCTGCGCGCAAATGGATTCCATGCGGTGCGCCTTGAAGAAGGAATCCAGGACTGGCGGGCTAAGGGATTTTCAGTTGCCGTGGGCAATGAAGTGAAATAGTTCAATTAACTTTATGGTGCGGTTTCCAAGGTATAATTAATAATGATAGGAGAAACGATGTATGAACTACTTTAAAAAAAAGACTCTCACTGGACTTGCGCGTACCTGCGGTTGAGCGGCAAAAATCGGTCCGGCAGCTTTGTCGGACGCGCTTTCTGGTTTGACTCCGCCTTCGGATCCAAACCTTCTGGTAGGCATCGAGACTTCCGATGACGCAGCTGTTTATCGGCTCACAGACGAAATCGCGATGATCCATACCATCGATTTTATTACTCCGCCGGTGGACGATCCCTATTGGTTCGGCCAGATATCGGCTGCCAACTCGATCTCGGATGTCTATTCCATGGGCGGCCGTCCGCTAACGGCGCTGAATGTGGTGATGTTTCCCTCAAAGCACCTGGATATGGGGGTGCTCAAAGAAATTCTTAAAGGCGGCAACGACAAGGTGGTGGAAGCCGGGGCCAGTCTTGTGGGCGGTCATACCGTGGATGATGAAGAACCCAAGTACGGTCTTTGCGTCAACGGAATCGTCCATCCTAAAAGGGTGATCACCAATGCAGGATCAAGACCTGGAGACGTCTTAATACTGACGAAACCGCTCGGCACAGGAGTCTTATTCAATGCGGTGCGCTCCGGCCGGATGCCTTATAAGGACTTAGAACGGGATGTGCTCCCCTCTGTGGCAGCGCTCAACAGGGTGGCCATGGAAACGGCCCTCAGGTTCGAGCTGCATGCATGTACGGACGTTACCGGGTTCGGGATCGCCGGCCACCTGCTTGAGATGGCCCTTGGCAGCAACTCAAGTATCATTCTGAAATATTCTGATTTACCGCTCTATCCAGGCGTTCTGGATATGTACAGGAAGGGCGAAACCACCGGGAGCAATCAAACAAATCGCCTGATGACCCAGCCGAAAATGGAGATCCAAACCTCCCTATCCAAGATTGAGGTGGAGGTACTCTATGACCCTCAAACCTCGGGTGGGCTTTTGCTCTCGGTACCCGCCAGCCAAGCAGAAGAACTCCTGGCCGCGCTTTCTGCCTCTGGGATCCAATCGGCGGTTCGGGTGGCTGAAATCGTTGAAGGCCCGCCTAAAATAGTCGTGGCATAGTCCATGGGAATTTACCTGCTGATCGGCGGACTGGGTGTTGGCACAGGTTTTTTGTCCGGATTGCTCGGCATTGGTGGCGGCATTGTTATGGCGCCGTTGCTTCTTTACGTGCCGCCTTTATTCGGGCTTGAACCACTGTCCATGAGAATAGTTGCCGGTTTAACAATCGTGCAGGGTCTTCTGGCATGTATTTCCGGAGCTCTATCCCATCTCCAATTCCATATGGTGTCCGGACGGTTATCTCTGTATATGGGCATCAGCATTTTCATCGCGGCGATGGCCGGCAGCGCCGGTTCCAGTTATGTATCAAACGAAATCCTGCTCTTTCTCTTGGCTTGCCTTGCTCTAAGCGCAGCTTTATTGATGTTGCTGCCTGTAAGGAAAGACAGCGAAAAACCTAATGTCGAGCGGCTTAAATTCCAGCGGTGGCGCGCGGTGATAGCGGCCTCCAGCGTGGGACTGCTGGGAGGATTAGTTGGCCAGGGCGGCTCTTTCATCCTTATACCACTTATGACCTCATTTGTTAAGATCCCCACAAGAATTGCCATCGGCAGCAACCTTGCAATTGTTCTACTGTCAACAACTGCCGGGTTTATCGGCAAGGCGGCAACGGGCCAGATCGCGTGGATGTTGGCAATTCCTATCGCGCTGACTGTGGTACCCGCAACTTACGTGGGAAGCTTGGCAAGTCGGAGGGTGAAGGTTCCAGGACTGAGAAAGGCGCTTGCGGCGCTTATCGCAATTGCGGCGATTCGGATATGGGTCTCGTTTCTGTTAGCATGGTAATGAGCCTGGTGCAAGGGAGCGAAACTAACCCCATTAAACTCACGACACATCTTGCTACCGACGATGAGTAGGAGGCTATTCGATGAAGAGGTCATTTCTTGGCGGCTTGACAAATTTTTCTTTAGACCGTCCGAAGACGGTAATCGGGCTGGCCATCATATGTACGGTGTTTTTCGGCATTCAGTTTCCCCGTATCACTATCGATACGGATCCGGAAAATATGCTCAAAGAAAATCAACCCGATCGGGTGCTCTATAATCGCATCAAGAAGGATTTCGGCATCCACGACTTGATCGTGGCTGGGATTGTAGATAAAAAGGGCATTTTTAGTTCAGAATCATTAGAACGAGTGGCAAAGGTAACATCGGAGATCCTCAAGATCAAAGGGGTGATTATCGAGGATGTGGTGAGCCTTACCACTACCGACAACGTCAAGTCGTCGGGCGGGTTGCTCGATATCCACCCCGTGATGCGGGAAATACCCGGCAATTCAAAAGCTCTTGATCAGCTCCGGCGTGATATTGCCGAAAACCCGTTCCTTTACGAGAAAATCGCCTCGGCTGACGGTAGTGCTGTCGCCCTGTATATCCCAATTCAGAAGAAGAACATGAGCTATGGGATCGCCAAGCAAATTCAGACCATCCTCGATCGCGAACTCCTTCCCGGGCAGACCTACCACCTAGCCGGGCTGCCGGTGGCGGAAGACACCTTCGGCCATGAGATGTTCATTCAGATGGCGGTGGTTGCTCCCCTTGCTTTTATGGTGATCATGATCCTGGTGTTTTTGTTATTTCGCAAAATTGCATTCCTTTTACCAATAGGCATGGACGCCATGTTCGCGGTAATCTGGGCCATGGGGCTGCTCATTGGCACGGGCAATACGGTTCACATCATGAGCTCCATGATCCCGGTTTTCCTGATGCCCATTGCAATCCTCGATGATATACACATCTTGAGCGAGTTTTTTGATAAATACCGGATACTCGGTGACAAGCGTCGTGCCCTCCTGGAGGGGATGCAGCAGCTTTACCGGCCGATGCTTTTCACTTCATTGACATCCGCGGCCGGCTTCGCATCCCTCGCTTTGGCCGACATCCCTCCGGTGCGTGTGTTCGGACTTTTTGTTGCCTTCGGCATCATGGCGGCCTGGCTTTTTTCGATGACCATGGTCCCGGCGGTCATCAGCCTGATGAGCGAGGAGAAGTTAAAAACGATTGTTTCCAAGGAAAGGGACAGTTCTTCCATCTTCGACCGGATTTTAAAGCCTATTGGTCGGCTTGCCTTCTCCCGTGCCCGGACGGTTCTGATCCTTGCTATCGTGGTGGTAGCTGCCGGTATTGCCGGCATCATGCAAATCCGGATAAACGACAATCCTGTCAAATGGTTCAAAAAGGGGCATCCGATGCGGGTGGCCGATACCGTCATGAATCGCCTTTTCGGCGGCACCTACATGGCCTACTTGGCGGCTGAGGGGAAAAATCCGGAGACAATGCAACGGCCGGAAGTTGTTACTTATCTTGATCGAATACAAACGCATCTGGAAAGAAATTCGCTGGTAGGCAAGACCTCCTCGGTCTCAGATATCGTCAAGCGGATCAACCTGGTATTGCATGACAACAGCAAGGCTTACAATAAAGTTCCGGACACCAGTGAGGCCGTAGGACAGTTTCTCTTCTTATTCCAATCATCCGGAGATCCGAATGATTTGGATAACTTTGTCGATCGAGAGGCGCGTCAAGCCAATATCTGGATTCAGATGAAAGGCGGTGACAACCAGCAGATGACCGCGGTCGAGTCCGACCTTGAAAGTTTTGTTAAGACGAACCCGCTTCCCGAGGGTGTTACGCTTCACTGGTCCGGTCTTACCTACATCAACAAAGTGTGGCAGGATCTCATGGTCTTCGGAATGCTTAAAGCGATTCTGGGCAGCTTCATCGTGGTATTTGTTTTAATGGTAATTGAGTTTCGATCGCCTATTTTGGGTATCCTGTCGATGGTCCCTTTGTCGGTATCCATTCTCCTTTCTTACGGGCTCATGGGGTGGGTGGGAAAAGACTACGACATGCCGATTGCCGTCTGTTCCTCTCTTTCCCTGGGATTGGGCATCGACTTCGCCATTCATTTCATTGAAAGATTCCAGACCTATTATGCAAAAACCGGAAATCTCGATGAGACGAATCGGTATATGTTCGGTGAACCCGGCCGTGCGATTGCCCGCAATGCCATTGTAATCTCCTTGGGATTTCTACCCCTGGTCGCATCATCCCTGACACCGTATGTAACAGTGGGCGCCTTCTTTGCCCTGCTTATGGCATTCAGCACCATATCAACCCTTTTTCTACTCCCGGCGGCACTGCGTGTTGTCGGGCCAGGTTTTCTGAAAGGAGGTAAATCATGATACTGGAACAAACGCTTCGAGGCATAGCAGGGACATTTGTATTAATCTCATTGCTACTGGCCTATTTACATTCGCCTTGGTGGCTTCTTTTTACAACTGTCATGGGGCTAAACCTTTTGCAATCTGCCTTCTCAAATTGGTGACCTATGAAATTTATACTTCGCCAGTTTGGCATGAAGAGTTGTGAAGAGGAGATTGAGACTCTGAAAAGTGGGGGTGTTTAATGAAAATGAAAAGGACAATCTTGGGCGCAGCGGCAATGACGCTTCTGATTGGTTGTCTTGTTTTCGCCAAAGAAGCAACAGGGAAGGCCGAGCAGCTCAGCCCAGTCCGGATCATCGAGAACTCTCAGCTTGCATTCTACTATCAGGGTGACGATTTAAAGGCCCAGGTGGTTATGGAACTCATTGCCCCGGGCGGCGGCAAGCGAACGCGTGTCATGACCATGCTCCGGCGCAACGAAACAGAAGGGGGAAACCAAAAATATTTCATCTATTTCCACAAGCCCGGGGATGTGCGCAGAATGACATTCATGGTCTGGAAATATCCTGCAAAAGAGGATGAACGCTGGATATTCGTCCCTGCCGTAGATTTGATCAAGCGGATTGCGGCCGACGACAAGCGTTCCAGTTTCGTGGGATCGGATTTTACCTATGAAGATGTGTCGGGCCGCGATGTGGCCTCGGACGTCCATCGCCTCCTGCGCACGGAAAAACTCGAAAATCTGGACTGTTACGTGATTGGCAGCATCCCTGAAGAGCCTGCCGGGTACACAAAGCGCCTTTCCTGGATCGACAAAAAGACCTTTCTCCCATTGAAGGAGGAATATTACGACGCTCAGAACGAACTTTTCCGGCTATTTACAGCCGATAAGATTAAGGATATCAAAGCCGGGAAAGGGGCCGCCGGCAAGGCCTTTCCGACGGTAATGCGCCGAACCATGAAGAACCTGAAAACCGGACACCGTACGGAAGTCGTTTACACGTCGGTCTCATACAATCTGGGGTTGAAGGATAAAGATTTCAGCGAACGGCACATGCGGCGGCCGCCACGTTCATGGATTCGATAGGCGGAGGCAATTACTCTGGATGAAGGTCATCAAAAAGATCTCGTCTTTACTGATAGTAGGGATTTTCATACAACCTCCCTATTCGGTTATGGCCCAGGATGGAAACGCAGGGAAAAACATCGAGATACACGGATTTCTCCTGGGCGCTAATTCAGTGCGGACGACCGGTGAAAAACCAACCGGCCAAGAAGGGCATGATTTCCTTCTGGCAGAAGAAAGGGTGCGGTTAGACATGTTCGGATGGATGGAATCCATCGAGGCTTCGGCACGAGTAAAAGGCGATTTTCTTCACGACAATGTGAGCCGGGAGTTTGATGCGGATCTGCGAGAAGCTTATCTGGACTATCGGACCGGCGATTTCGATTTCCGCCTGGGCAGGCAGATCGTCACCTGGGGCATAGGGGATCTGATCTTTATTAACGATGTTTTCCCGAAAGACTACGTCTCATTTTTTTCAGGGCGCCCCCTTGAGTACCTCAAGATCGGAAGTGACGCGTTGCGCACCCGATATTCATCGGAGTTGGCAAATGTTGAATTTTTGGTCATTCCATTCTTTGAACCGAACAATTTGCCCACATCCGAACGTTTTTTATTCCTTGATCCATTTTCGGATGTTTCGACCCGTAATGAGCAAGAACCTGAAACCGCCTTTGAAAATACTCAACTGGCTTTGCGGCTCTACCGGAGGATAAAGGACTTCGATGTTTCGGCCTATGCCTACAGGGGTTTCTGGTTGTCACCCAATATGAAGCCCGATGACGTCGCTTCGCCCAGCCAGGTGATCGTTTTCTATCCCGAACTTTCCGTCTATGGATTGAGCGCCCAGGGAGGCGCTCTAAATGGAATTGTCAGTTTTGAAACAGGCTATTATCAATCAAGGCAAGATCAGGGAGGCAAAGATCCCTTTATTTCAAACTCCCAAATCCGTATCCTCATCGGATACCAGCGTCAGGTATGGGAGGATTTCACTGTGAGTGTCCAATACTACGGAGAATATATGACCCAATACGATGAGTATATTGAAAGCCTCCCAGAGGGGGCGCCTTTGCTGGACGAGTATAGGGATCTCGTCACTGTCCGACTCACCCAGCTATTGATGCGCCAGACGCTGGAACTTTCTTTTTTTGCGTTTTACAGCCGGAGCGATGAGGACTATATGATCATCCCCAAAGTAAAATACAACTTCACCGATGAGCTGTCCGCATTGTTGGGGGCAAACATTTTCGGCGGACCGAAAGATGCTCCTAATTTTGGACGGTTCGATAAAGACGACAATATTTTTGCGCTGATAAAATATGCATTTTAGGCAGGTTTATCCGATGGCCTTTAACAGGGCGCCTCAAAAATTTTAGGGCTTTTTTACGATACCATCAACTTTTTCGGCAGAAAACAGGAAAGGAAGGTGCCGATTGCGGCCAGTGCCACCAGGGACATGAAGGCCATTTGAAAATCCGGGAAAAGGTCCCGCAGGTATCCCACCCAGAGGGGCGTCAGGGCGCCCACACCCATGGAAAAGCCCCATAAAATTCCCACCGCCGTACCCACCTTCAGGCCGACGGCCAGTTCCGCGGCAAAGATCAGGCACACGGGAACCAGCAAGCCCAGGCAGAAACCGGCCAGCATGGAAAAAACCAGCGCCGTGAGGCCGGCGCTGAAAACAAAACAAAAAAGCGCCGCGGTCAGCGCGCCAAGTCCCAGAATGATGAGCTTTTTCCGGCCGATCTTATCGGCCACGATTCCCCCGATGGGCTGGGAGACGATGCCCGGCACCAGGGTAATAGGCAGCCACCACGCTGCCGGAATGATGGAAGCGGTATCCTGCGAGTAAAAGGGAATGAAGGTGGTAAACCCCATGAATACGCCCAATACGATCCCGCTGATCAGGGTCAGCAGAATCAGCGAACCGCTCCCGAAGGCAATGAAAAACCCCTTTTCGCCCCTGTGCCGGGGTTCCTCCAGCAGACGCCAGGCGAGCAGCGCACCGACCGCACCCGGAATGGACACCAGGATTGCGGCGATGCGCCAGGACCCGCTCAGGGCAATCAGGGCCGTCACGATAACCGGAGCGGCTACAAAGCCCAGAGGATTCCCGGCGCCGTGGATGCCCGAGGCGGTGGCGCGGAATTTCTGAAAGTAAAAGCTGATCATTGAGGTGCTCTGGGGATGATAGGTGCTGCCGCCGAGTCCCATCAGAAAAAGAACGCCCAGCAGCACCGCGTAATTGGGAACCAGGGCAAGCGCGACGCTCATCAGCGCATAAATGGCCAGGCCCGTGACGATGGCAGGTTTCCTCCACCTGTGGATATCGGCCATGTAACCCGCAACGGGCTGCATAAAGGCCGAAATGATCTGGGACATGAAGACCAGCAGCCCGGACTGCAAATATGTCAGGCGGAACTCTGCGGCCAGGAACGGAAGCAGGGGGGGAATGACCATGGAATAATAATCGTTTACAAAATGGCAGAAGGTCAAAACGTAGAGCATGCCCCATCTGTCTTTGGTTTCCATAAAAAAATCATTATCAGATTCGCCCGGATTGTGCAATGTTTTAATGGCTTCGCCCCGGATTTTATCTTCTTTGCTCTTGACACAAAAGTCCCGGAAAGCTTAATGTATTTTTTCAACAGGGGCCTGACAGGGCCGCATGTTTGATGAAATCAGATTACCCAGGAGGTATTACAATGAGCGTGGGAACTTATGCAACCCTTCCCCTGCCCCCGGAGTTTAACATGGCATCCTATATCCTGGATGACAACCTCGCCGCAGGAAGGGGCAGCCGGACCGCAATCTACTATCGCAATGAAACGTACACCTTCCATGACATCTGTGCGCTGACCAACCGGGCCGGCAATGTGTTGAAGCAAATCGGCGTGGAGCGGGAAAACCGTGTCCTGGTTATCCTGAACGACTCTCCCGAATGGGTAGCCACCTGGCTTGGCGCCATAAAAATCGGCGCCGTGGCGACCCATGCCTACAGTTACCTGGTGGCGGAAGATTACGGCTACTTTTTAAACTACGTGAAGCCCAAGGCCGTGGTGGTGGATGAAAGCACCCTGGAAACCGTCAGACAAGGGGCGAAGCTGTCACGGTGCCCGGTAAAATTTCTGGTCAAAGGTTTGTCCGGGGCCAAGCTTCAGAAAAACGAATATTCCCTGGACGAAATGATCCGGGCGGCCAGCCCGTCCCTGGAGGCGGAACCCACCTCCAAAGACGATATCGCCTGCTGGAACTGGTCGGGGGGAACCACCGGGAAACCCAAAGCAGTGCCCCACATGCACCATGACTTTGCCGTCGCCTTTGAATCCTTTCAGGAAATTGTTCATTACAACGAGCAGGATGTCATGCTCAATGTCCCCAAGCTTTTTTTTCATTACGCCCATGATCTCGGATTGAACTTTCCTTTAAGAGCCGGAGGATCGGTGATTTTGTTTCCCGAAAGGACCTCGCCGCAGATTATTTTCCAGCTGATCAAAGAGCATCAGCCGACCCTGCTCCTCAACGTTCCCACCATGATGCGGGCCATGCTGCAGGTGCCCGGGGAAGAACAGGCCGATCTGAGTTCCATCCGCATCAATTTTTCTTCGGGAGAAGCGCTTTCCGAGCAACTTTACAACGAATGGAAAACAACCTTCCAGGGGGACGTGGTGGAGCCCATAGGGTCTGCGGAGGCCTATCTGGGCTACATTGTCAACCGCCCCGGTCAAAAAGTACCCGGCAGCGTCGGGAAAGTGGCGCCTTTTGTGGAAGCCAAAATTGTGGACGACCAGGGCCGGGAGGTTCCCAGAGGCAAGCAGGGCGTCCTCCTGATTCGCGCGGATTCCGTGGGAACCGGCTATCACCTGGAACACGAAAAGTCCAAGCAGACCTTTCTGGGAAATGACTGGCTCAACACCGGAGACATTTTCCGCCATGATGAGGATAATAATTTCTTTTATATCGGCCGGGGCGGAGATCTGATCAAAGTCAGCGGTGTATGGATTTCTCCTTTCCAGATCGAGGCTCACCTCCAGACCCATGAAAAAATCAAAGAATGCGCGGTCCTCGGCATTCAGGACCAAGACGGCCTGACCAAAACGAAAGCTTATATCGCGCTGCAGGACGGGGGGGCGGGTTCGGAGGCCTTGAAAAAAGAGCTGGTCGGTTTTTGCAAAAATACGTTAGGCGGCCATAAGTATCCGAGGACCATAGAGTTTTTAGCGGAACTGCCCAAAACCGGACAGGGCAAAATTGATAGGCTCAGGCTGCGTGAAAAGGAGTAATCATGTTACTAAGTCTTCCAAAATTTGAATATGTTTCCTGCAATACGATCGAGGAGGCCTGCGCCCTTCTTTCATCGCATCAGGGGAAAGCACAGGTCATGGCAGGCGGTACAGATCTGCTGGTGAAAATGAAACACAGAAAAGTTCTGCCCGACTGCCTGATCAACATCAAAAGAATCCCGCAGATCGACTACATTCGCTATGATGCGCTCAAAGAGGTGCGCATCGGAACCCTGGCCACCATACAGACATTGCGGAACTCGCCGGTCATCATGAAAAATTTTTCGATTCTGAACCAGGCCGCCAAGGTCCTGGGGACGACGCATGTCCGCAACCTGGCGACACTGGGGGGAAATTTGTGCAACGCCTCTCCGGCTTCAGAGTGTGCCGGTCCTTTATTGGCCCTGTCGGCCACCGTGAAGATCATGGGGCCCCAGGGAGAACGAAGGGTCCCGGTGGAAGAATTCTTCGTCCAACCCGGGAAAAGCGTTCTGAAACACGATGAAATCCTCACGGAGATACAGATTCCCAAACCGCCGCCCCATTCCGGGGGCGTGCACCTTAAATACAGCACCCGGCGGGTGGATGTGTGCATCGTCAGCGCCTCCGTGCTGCTGACCCTGGACGGCCCGAAATGTCAGGATGTGAGAATCTCCTTAGGGGCCGTGGGACCGATCCCTTTCCGGGCTAAAAAAGCAGAAAATATCCTTAAAGGACAACCCCTCGTCGGTGACGCGGAAAGCGTGATTGCCAAGGCGGCCCAGGCGGCCTCTGACGAGTCGTTCCCGATAGACGATTTCCGGGGCGCCGCCGATTTCAGAAAGGAGCTGGTAAAACGTCTGGTCGCTGAAGGGATCCAGGGGGCGATAGCAAATGCAAGGTTGTAAGAAACGGGAGGAGATGGAATGGAACATAAGATTCAGTTGACGGTAAACGGAGATCTCCGTGAAATCAGCGTCACGCCAAGCCAGACGCTTTTAGATGTTCTGCGGGATGAATTCAAGTATTCAAGGACCAAGGAGGGATGCGGCGCCGGCGAGTGCGGGTCATGTGCCGTCTCCATGGACCGCAAGATGGTCCCATCCTGCCTGGTGCTGGCCGTGGATGCCGACAATAAAATTATCATCACTTCAGAGGCCCTGACCGACGAGACCGGATTCCATCCGGTCATGGAGGCTTTTATTCACTCGGAAGGCGGCGCCATGCAGGCCAGCGTGGCCCCTCCCGGGACCAAGACCATGCAGGAGGTCTTCACCTTCTGCCATCTGTGCTGCGGCCATTGCAGCGTCAAGGCCATCGTGGAAGACGGAAGGGTTGTGGATATGGAGCCGGATATGGACAGCGGCTTTTCCAGCGAACAGTGCCCCCTGAAAAAAGGACGTCATGCCATACCGGAAGTGCTGTACCATCCGGACCGGCTGATCTATCCGCGGAAAAGAATCGGCGAGCGAGGCGGGGGGAAATGGGAGAGAATTTCCTGGGAGGAAGCGCTGGACACGATTGCCGGCAAATTCATGGCGCTGAAGGAAAAGTACGGCCCCACCGCCCTGGCCTTGGGCCTGGGAGAACCCAAGGGGATGGAATTTGCCTTTGCCCAGAGATTTGCCACCGTTTTCGGCACTCCCAATGTGGTGACGCCCGGATGGAGCTGCGGGATTCCGGTCGGGCAGGGATCCGCCATGACATATGGCTGGAACTGCGTTCCGGACGACGAAAACCTGCCCGGTCTTGTGGTCCTCTGGGGCTGCAACCTTGTGCACACCACGGGCGGCATGAGAAGGGAAACACTGGAAGCCGTCCTGAACAACGGCGGCAAACTGATCGTGATCGATCCCCAGAAGATCGATATGGCCAGGGTGGCCCACCTGTGGATTAAAATAAGGCCCGGAAGCGACGGCGCTCTGGCCATGGGCGCCTTGAAAGTGATCATCGAGGAAAAACTCTATGACGCGGACATCGTTGCCAACCGAACCGTGGGTTTTGAAAAACTGGAACAGCATGTAAAAACCTTTTCCCTTGAGGAGGTCGAACAGGTCACCTGGGTGCCCAGACGGCAGATCGAGGAATTTGCCAGGCTCTACGCGCAGACCAAACCGGCAGCGATCCAGTGGGGTAACGCGCTGGATCAGCTTGCCAACAGTTTTCAGAGCGGCCGGGCCATATCCATCATGAGGGGCATCACCGGCAACCTCAACATTCCCGGCGGAGATGTGTTCCTCACCCCGGCGCCGTTTACCAGGCCCGGGCGCTTCTTTCTGCTGGGCAAATACCCGCGCAAGCCGGAACGCATCCTCGGGGATCGCTTTAAAATGGCCCAGCGTTCCGCTTTTATTCCGCCCCATGCCATGATGAAGGCGATTCTGGAAGAAAAACCCTATCCCATCAAGGCGGCCATGTTTATCCTGACCAACCCCCTGGTGAGCTACCCGAATTCCAAAGAAACCTATAAAGCGCTGATGAAACTGGATTTCATCGTGGTTTCAGAGCTGTTCATGACGCCCACGGCCGCCCTGGCCGATATCGTGCTTCCGGCAGCCTGGGGCATGGAGCATGAAGAGGTGGGATACTGGCCGGGATGGTATGAGGAAATGCGCGCGCATCCCAAAATCGTCGACCCGCCCGGAGAATGCTGGCCGGACACCAAAATCATCAACGAGCTTGCCAAACGGCTCGGCATGCAGGAAGACTTCTGGGAAGACGATCATGAAGCGCTCGATTACATGCTCAAGCCCAGCGGCATGACCTACGAGCAGTTTAAAGCCAAAAGAGCCATTTTCCCCAAACGGGAATACCGCAAACATGATTACCGCACACCGTCCGGTAAAATAGAGATCTACTCCGAGCAGCTTGATCAGATGGGCTACAGCCCCATGCCCCTTTTCGAAGCGGTCAACCACTTTCCCGAAGCGACGGATCGATTCCCGCTTCTTTTGACCAATGCCAAAGAGGAAGCCTACATGCTCTCCTCTTACAAGAGTGTCGCGTCCATCCGAACCATGCGGCCGGACCCGGTGGTGGAACTGCATCCGGACATGGCGGACCAGCTGGGGCTCAAGGAAGGCGATTGGGTGACCATTGAAACCAAGGAAGGGAAAATCAGGCAAAAACTCTCCCTGAACAAGGAAATCGATCCGCGCGTCGTCATCGCGGCTTTCGGCTGGTGGTTTCCGGAGGACTCCTCCCGGGCGTTTGGATGGAATAAATCCAATATTAATATGCTGACTCCCAGCGGGCCCGATTATGACGTCACTACCGGAGGGTTGGCATTGCGGGGCATCCCCTGCAAGGTTTATCTTGAACAGGCATCGTGAAAGGAGACGAAGATGGCATACGCGGATTTAAGAGAATATATGCATCAGCTCGAAGCGCAGGGGCAACTGACGCGGATTCAGGCGCAAGTGGACTGGAATCTGGAACTGGGCGCCATCATGCGGCGCGCCAACGATTTAAGGCAGCCTGCGCTTCTCTTTGAAAACATCAAGGGCTATTCACCGGATTACCCGGTCCTGGCCAACCTGACCGGCGCCACAAAACCAAACCCCTACGGCCGGCTCTGCATCGCCCTGGATCTTCCCGTGGACACGCCGCCCCTGAAGATTATCGACGAGCTGGTCCAAAGGTTTTCAGCGCCCATCAAACCTGTCCGGGTGAAAACGGGCCCATGCAAAGAAAATATCTTCCATGGTGACGATGTGGATCTCTTGAAATTTCCCGTCCCCCATCTGCGGGAGCTCGACGGCGGCCGGTATATGGGCACCTGGCACACGGACATCAACCGGGACCCTGATTCGGGGTGGGTAAACTGGGGAATGTACCGGCATATGCTCATCGACAGGCAAACCCTTGCATGGATGGCCAATCCGGGTCAGCATGGACCCGGCATCTACTATCAGAAATATGAAGCCAGAGGGGAGAAAATGCCCATCGCTGTGGTGATCGGCACCGACCCCGCCTGCGCCCTGGCATCCATATCCCTGGTCACGCCCTACATCAATGAGGTGGAGATCGCCGGCGGACTCAGGAAAAAGCCGGTGGAACTGATCCAGTGTGAGACCAGTGATCTTGAAGTTCCCGCCACGGCCGAGATTGTCCTGGAGGGTGAAGTGCTTCCGGATGACAGGCAGCCGGAAGGGCCTTTTGGCGAATACACCGGGTATTGTTCCAGCGACAGATCGCCGCGCAACGTGATTCATATCAAATGTATCACCCATCGGAACCAACCCGTACTGACCGTTTCCAGTCCCGGCAAACCCCTGGATGACTCGACCTATGTTTATGCCCTTTTCGGCAGCGCGGCCTTGAGCATGGAGCTAAAAAAGCTGGGACTTCCCTTTAAATCCATCTGTTTGAGCTCATCCATGATGGCCGTTATCGTCTCAACATCCGAAACCTACCCGGGATATGTCCATACGCTCTCTTCGGCCATCTGGGGGACCAAAACGGGCGTCTATCGCCCGGTGATCGTCGTGGTCGGTGAAGACGTGGACGTGACCAATATGGATGAGGTCATGTGGGCCCTGACCACCCGGGTGCATCCGGTGCGGGATATCCATGTCAAAAAACGGGCCCCCAGTCATGCCATCTTCCCTTTTATTTCACCGGAAGAAAGGAAAAACCTCACCGGGGCGGCGGTCTGCTATGATGCGACGTTTCCCTTTGAATGGAAAGAAAATAAACCCAAGGTGGTTGATTTTCAGCATGCCTGGCCCGAGGAAATCCAGCGACTGGTCATGAAAAGGTGGAGCGAATACGGATTCAAGGGTTAGAGCGGTCAAGGGTTGATACGATAGCCCTGGCCCCCCTCGGTGAGTTGAACCGCCGGAATCCTCATTCAATCAAAATTAACGGCTGCCCCTCGTTGGCAATCAAAAAGTCCACCTTCTGCTGTTCTTTGTTCTTGATAGGTTAAGTTACATCTCTTGATATCCATACAACTTTTCCGATAATACGAAAACTGTCCATCTCATTCCGGCTCAGATAAACAGGTTCATAGTCTTTATTGTCGCTTCTGAGAACAATTTTGCCCGGATGCTTCTCAATTCGTTTTACCATAATTGTATCGTCAATCCCCACGGCATATATTGATCCTGCCAGTATATCTTTTTGGGATGTATCAATCATGACTGTATCCCCATGTTTTAGTTCGGGTTCCATGCTGGTTCCATGAATATCGATAAGAATCATATGCGAAGCCGACCCTTTATGATTGAGCCAGTCAGTTTTGAACATCCAGTAATCACGTACAGTTTCATTAACTTCAAATGATCCGTCACCGGCACAGAGCCTGGCTTTTACATATGGGGCAGTCTTATATTTCGGAAAGACGACGCTGCCATCCCTTTCCGCGATAAGCATCTTCCCCTTGCCGGATTCAATCCAGTCCGGATTTATGCCGTATTTCCGGTAAAGTTCCAGTATCCACTTTTCAGGAACAGTTCCTTTCTTTTTTGCCTGGGTAATTCCGGCCCGGTTGACCCCAAGAAGAATTGCAAGCTTGTTTTGGGATGATATTTGAAGCGCTTCAAAAGCACGCCGGATAAAGATGTCAAATTTCATAACTCATCTCCCCTATCTGAGCTGATCACTATTGAATGTTAATTATTAATTACAGGCCGACAGTCAGACCGGCAAACCATATCAGTCCCCCACATGATATCCAAAACAAGCTTGACTTCATCTTTTGTAAGTACTGTGGGCAGGTTTTTAGATCTTTTGCCCCTTTCCATTTTCCCGAAGTCCCCCAACTGCCTGTTTAAAATCTGTTTATAAAGAAAAACAATTGCATTAAGCGCCTGGTTCTGGGTGCTTGCGGAAACATTTCGCTTTACCGCAAGGTATGATATGTATTGTGAAATCTCGCTCTCTCCCATATCTTTGGGATGTTTTTTCCCATGAAAAAGGATAAATCTTTTTATCCATTCGGTATATGCCTGTTCCGTACGAATTGAATAGTGCCTTTTCCTGATGACGTTACGGACCTGATCCAATAGTCTCACGATTCACTCCTTATATGGGCCATTATAATGTTGACAATTTGCCGGTAATATGCAAAATAAAAAATTACCATTTATTAGACAATCTTTTATGATTCATAAGATAAACATAATTGATTCTAAAATGCAACATCTTTTTTTCCTTTTGCCGTCTTTTCCAAAGCCATATAAGCTTTAATCGTATTATTTTCTTTGTAATTTTAAAAGGTTATAAATTTTTCAAAAAAAGTGATATGCGGCTAAAAAGCCTCGTATTGGAAATATGCGGCTTTTTAGCCGTATTTCACATTTCAATATGAAACAACTGTTTACCCTAAGGCATTGTATTATTGATAATTATTGATTTTACGGCGACAAAAAGCCGTAATTAATTGCGGCTTTTTAGCCGTATACTCTAATGTTCGGCAGAGGAATAATTCATGACCACACTACCAATTATCTTCAGAGACGGGCATCTATTCGTTGAGAGTGACGGGTGGCTGTGGCTGTTTGACACAGGTGCACCGGCAAGCTTTGGCGAGTCAAATAAAATTACACTTGATGCTCAGTGCTTCCGGTTGAGTAATGGCTACATGGGACTGTCAGCCTCAACGCTTTCGCAGTTCACCGGAGTTGAATGTCGCGGACTTATTGGTGCTGATATTCTTGGCAAGTTTGATCACCTTCTTGACGTTCCCAGCGGTACGGTCACCATTTCAACAGGCGATTTGGAACATACCGGCAAGACATTACCCTTATCTGAGTTCATGGGCATTCCGATTCTCACAGCGCGAATTGCCAGTAGCGATTATCGGATGTTCTTCGATACAGGCGCACAGATTTCCTATTTCCAAGAGGACACCATCACTGACTTTCCATCTGCCGGCACCATTACCGATTTCTACCCTGGTATTGGCCAGTTCCAGACCGACACGCACCAGCTTCAAGTTGGACTGGGCGACTGTGCCTTCACACTCCGCTGCGGCACACTTCCGGGCTTGCTTGGTGCAACGCTCATGATGGCGGGTACGTCAGGAATTATTGGCAACCAGATAATGGAGAATCGGGTCATCGGCTATTTCCCACGGAGAAATGTACTGTGCCTGTGAACCGCAATCCGCATTCTTCATGGGCAGAAGTTTACGATCTTGCCTACGATCGATCCTGGGGTGAGTTTTATAACAGATTGACCGTTGCAACAATCAAAGTGATAACGGACAGAATCCGCCCCGGCGGGAGCATTGTTGACTTTGGCGCGGGAACAGGTCGCCTTTCAATTCCACTTGCAGACAAGAGTTTTGAGGTTACCGCCGTTGACCCTTGCTGTGAGATGCTCTGTCAATTGAAGCAGAAAAAACGGGAAGGGATGAAGTTACGCACAGTCTGCTCAAAGATGCAAGACTTCAAGGAGAGCAATTTTGATTTTGCCCTTTGTGTTTTTACCGTCTTGCTCTATTTGCTGGATGAAGAATCTCTGAAGAAAGCCCTTTCGGCAGCGCATGGCGCCTTGAAACCTGACGGCATGCTACTTATTGATATTCCATCCAGAAGGATATTTCAGGATTACTCAAGAAAGGATGATTTGATTGAGCGTTTTGTTTCTGTGATTGAAGAGAATGGGGACATCTACCGCTACCAAGAAAAATTGAAAGTGAGTGGGCCTATCGGCGAGGAATCAACATATTCGGATGAATTCAAGATTAGGTACTGGCCATCGGAGTATGTGAGCAACACTTTGGTGACAACCGGATTTATCCTTGAAGCTGATTTGACGGATCACTTCTCTGGTACCGGGTCGCATTACTGGATAATGAAGAAAGCCGAACAAAGCGCTGCACCGGACGGCAATTCCGCTGCGCTCCATTGCCGCCGGTGAGCTTTAGCGTTCGGCTCCTATTGCCAAAATAGTCCTTACGTCGTATCTTAACGGATGAATTAAGGAAGATAACCACTGAGAATTACAGACATCATATGGAAAGAACGATTTGTCGAGAAGCTATCAAGCAAACACGGCGTTTCCATCTCGGAAGTTGAGGAAGTGTTCTTTTCGAATCCGGTTGTTCGGAGGCTGGCGAAAGGTCGTGTAAGGGGCGAGGATCTCTACTCGGCTCTGTCGCAAATCCATAGTGGCCGCTATTTGATTGTTTTCTTCATCAAGAAGAAGCACGGCATAATGTTGCCAATTTCGGCGCGAGACATGGACCAGTCTGAGAGGAAATATTATGAAAAAAACAAATAACATCATTGATTCACTGCCTGAAGAGTTTTCCTCCGATGAGGAGGCTGCTGAATTCTGGGATACTCATAGTATCACTGACTATGAAGAATTTCTGGAGCCAGCAGACTTAGAATTTAACCTTAAAAGGCGACATTTCGAGATTGAGGTAGACGAAGAGAGCTTCAGAGCTTTACGTGCCAGTGCTAAGAAACAGCAAAAACCCGTAAAACATCTCGCCAGTGAAGTTCTTAAGGAGAAGTTAAGGGTTCTTTGAGCAGTAACACAAAAGCCGAACCTGTCAGTTCACCCGACCACCGGGTAGCGCGGCTTTTGCTTTTTGTCACTGCCTGGATAACGTGCCTTTAACATGGCCTATTCACCCGGTGGCCGGTGACTTTTTCGTTATAACCAAGAGAAACTGACTGCATTTCACATTTAACGCTTGACGTTATTATCGCAATGCGTTATTATCATTTTCATGATAAAATCTTTCCGAGATAAAGAGACAGAAAAAATATTTAACAGACTACTTTCAAGCAAATTACCGCAAAATATTCAACCTATTGCACGCAAGAGGCTGTTAGTTCTTGATGCTTCACCGGAATTAAATGATTTACGAATTCCACCGGGTAATCGATTGGAGGCGTTGAAAGGCAAACGGAAAGGCCAATATAGCATACGCATAAATGACCAATGGCGGATTTGTTTTAAATGGAGCGATGGTGATGCGTATAATGTTGAAATCACAGATTATCATTAGGAGACCATATGAATAACAAAAAGCTTCCTCCTATTCATCCTGGAGAAATTCTTATGGGGGAATTTTTAGAGCCCATGGGAATCAGCCAATATCGACTGGCAAAGGATATAAGTGTACCTCCCAGGCGTATAAACGAAATAGTTCATGGGAAAAGATCCATTACTGCAGATACTGCACTTCGTTTGGGACGGTTTTTCGGTATGTCACCTCAGTTTTGGTTAAATCTCCAGACTCGATATGATCTTGAAGTTACTGAAGACTTGCTTGAGTACCGGCTTGATGCTGAAGTACACGCTCTTCAAGTGCAAACAGGATAATAGGTACTGAAGTTATAACCTTGCTCTTGCAGCGGATCGCAAAAAACCGCGCCCGCTGAAGGGCCACGTTGGACAGCATACACTTTATATGGTATCTTTCAATCATTATAAATATTAGCGATCAAAAGATTGAGGAGTAAGAAATTGCCGGAAATCGCACGCTTTTTTGGTTTAACTCGATGTTCAAGTTTTTAGCCGCTAAAGCCCGCATTCTAATGCTGCGCTGCGATGTTTCAAAGATGGCGAAGGCTCGAACTTTCCAAACTTCCGATTCACCATGTGTTTTGATGACAGATTTAGCGCTATCACATTATCTTCCAACGACTTGGCGAACTCTTTGAATCGCTCAACCGGCGCGTCTGACAAAATGACCTGCTCAAATGCGGCCAGCATGCCCTCTACCTTAACCTTTGCCGTCAGGCTACCTACAGTATATGCAGGCAGTTTGTTTTCTATCCGGGCCAGTTGGACAGGATGAAAAAAGAGGCTATGATCTACCAGTAGGCTCAGAATCAGGCTTCGGCTTGATCCTTCTTCGCCGATCTGTTTGGTCAATTTGCCCCATCCTTCGTTGGCCTTCCAGTCCTGAAAAAAAACCTCGACCAGCCATCTTAAGGTATAGGCTTCCACAATATCTAATGTCCGCCAACTTAAATCAGAAGCAATGATATACCGATATTCATCTTCGCCCTCATATTTGAGTGCGATCACAAAGCGGTTTTTTCCATGAGCATGAACATGCAAACGAGCACTGCCGACGATTACCTTTATTTGCTCGCCTCCGCGCACTTCAATAGTTTGCTGTGTTCCAAGAAAGCTGGCAAAATAGTTTTCAACCGGCATGTTCTTATTCTTGAATCGGATAAGTTGGTTGGCGCGAATCTGACTGATGACCTGGATGCCGCCGAAAAGCCGGGAGGCTTGATCAAGAAACTCTTCAGTGCCGTACAGTGCATCGGTAAATACACATCGAACGCGTATTTGCCGATGCGCTCTTTTGAATTGCTCAAGAAGTTTAAGAGCGATCTGGGGCATGGTTGGATAATTGTTGTCGCGACCGGGTCTGACCGGTCGCAGTTTCTTTGGCACCCCCTGCTTTCTAAGCTTTTTGTCATTTTTATGCCAAGCGCTCAAAGCCGGATCCGGCATATGAAAAGAAAAACCCACGGGTATCGTTATCTTCGGTGTAATCAAAACCAAAAACACGATACTCTGGCCCATGATGTAGCCGCCACTTGGCTTATCCTTGATTTTATGAACTTGAAAAATCTTCTTGGTCGATTTGGAGCGTCTTTTATCCGTGTCATCAATGCCGATATTGCCTTCGGTAATTCCATATCGCCGCAAAATTACACTCACACTCATTTGCAGCAACAGATCCCAGGGTATCTTTGATTTGCGAAACATCCATGCCAGTACGCCAATACTATATTGTCCAATGCTTGCCCTTTGAAATCGTGCCCAGCATACCGAGTTGGTCACAATAATTGCCATCACACAAAATGACAGCCAGTATTGTTGAATCCGTGAAAGATTCTTTTCTGGGCAATGGGTTTGGATAGCTGTGTTCAATTCTCGCATATAATCTTTGATGAAGGGTAGCGGTTCTGCAATCAGCATATGGCTCCTCACTATATGTTGTGTTTGGAACCACATGCATACACTAGATATAGACAAAAATCTAGTTTTAAATATCTTTAATTATTTCGATAGGTTATAAAATTACTTGCAATTATATCTCAAAAGCAATATAAAGAGTGCGGTAGCTGGCCGAACAATATTACGATGAAGGTTTTGGCAGAAGCTGAATCCCGAGTATATTGCCAGACTCAGCTACCACTTTTTCATCCTTCCTCTGAGCCAAAAACTTGAACATCGAGTATAAGGGCGGCACAAAAGTCACCATGGAACATCCCGCATTGTCGGCGGGCAATCCGTGCCCGGGCTGTGAAAAGGGCAAAGTCTATGAGCTTGCCCTGCCTTCGGTGTTTGTGCATATCCAAGGCAACGCCCCGCTAAAAGCCACGGTTTATGAACGCATGCGGCTGCGTTGCAACCTTTGCGGCGAAATTTACACGCCGCAGCTTCCTGCCGAAGTCGGTGACAAAAAACACGACGAATCGGCTGCGGCCATCGTGGCGGTTTTAAAATACGGCTGCGGCATGCCCTTTAACCGGCTTGAAAAACTGCAGGCCAATCTGGGCAACCCTGTGCCGGCCTCCACCCAGTGGGACATTGTAAGCAGTGCGGCGGTGAGCCTTTCTCCGGTGCACGATGCGCTGATAAGCTTTGCCGCCCAAGGCGAGCTGATTCACAACGACGACACCACCATGAAGGTGCTTTCCTTCATCAAGCAGCAGGATCCGGAAAACACCCGCAAAGGCATCTACACCACCGGCCTGGTCAGCAAATGGCAGGATCGTCAGATCGCGCTTTTCATGACCGGCCGCAACCATGCCGGAGAGAACCTCAGCGTGCTTTTAAAGCGCCGGGCAAGCGGTCTTTCTCCGCCCATTCAGATGTGCGACGGGGCCAGCCGCAACGCATCCAAAGATTTTGAAGCGATCATGTCAAACTGCATGTCTCATGCCCGCAGGCAATTTGTCGAGATCGTGGAAAGCTTCCCGGATGACTGCGCCTATGTGATCGAGCACCTGGGAAAGGTGTACCACCATGATGCCATGGCCAAAGAACAGAAGCTGTCGCCGGAGCAGCGGCTGTTATCCCATCAGCAAAACAGCAGGCCGGTTATGGCTGAGCTTGAATCCTGGTGCAGGCGGCAAATGGATGACAAGATCGTTGAACCCAACTCCGGGCTCGGAAAAGCCATCAACTATATGCTCAAGCGCTGGCAGAATCTGACCCGGTTCCTGATGACAGCGGGCGTTCCGCTGGACAACAACCTATGTGAAAGAGCGTTAAAATATGCAATCTGTCATCGAAAGAACGCATTGTTTTATAAGACTCAAAGGGGGGCCAATGTGGGGGATCTGTTCATGAGCCTGATCCACACCTGTCAACTGGCCGGGGTCAACCCCCTTGAGTATCTCAAATGGCTGCTGAAAAATGCGCGGCAGCTGGAAAAATCCCCTGAAACCTTTATGCCCTGGAATTACGGCCAGTCAATGTCTTGATCTTCACCCCGGCGGATGGCGCTTAAACCTCCGCCGGGGCCATCTTCACCAAACCCGGACTACAAATACTGAACAGAGACCCCGCACCGGCCTGGACGTATGCCCGTAAACTGGAATACCGGTCATTTTTAAATATTTTTTGGGCTACGCACCACTGCCGAAAGGACACATCCGTCCTGCATAGCGACGTTTCTTGTACTCTCCGTCGACAAGGTCTTCCTTATCGCTGATGCGAACCTTGACACCTCCGACAACGATGACCTTCTCGGTGACACCGCGCCCCTTGCCTCGTGTTCGGCCACCGACGTAGGTCTCGTCCAGCTCGACGGGGTAGCATTGTAGATTGCCGTCCACGTCTTCGCCCTCGCCTATCTTGCTTCG